>JAGLDW010001355.1 GCA_023145395.1 Lentisphaeria bacterium
TCCACAGCGGCCGTGCCCACGAACTGCGCACATCCTGGAGGGCGAGCGGCCCGCGAGCCATGCCCCTGCGAGTTCAAGGTGCCCGGTGGCAGAACGTCTACATCACCAGCGCTTGACACACCGTAACGGCGGCGACGCCGACGATGTCGTCCGCAGTGCAGCCGCGGCTCAGATCATTCACCGGCTTGGCCAGGCCTTGGAGAATGGGGCCATAGGCGTGGGCGCCCGCGAGGCGCTCCGTGATCTTGTAGCAGACGTTTCCGCAGTTCAGATCGGGAAAGATGAGGATATTGGCGTCGCCCTGAAGCGGCGAGTCAGGCGCCTTCTTCGCGGCCACTGCGGGAACGAGAGCGGTGTCGGCCTGCAGTTCGCCGTCAATGATCGCTTCGATGCCTTCGGCGTTGACGCGTGCCTGTGTCTTCTCGGCGGCTTCGATCATCTTGTCGACGATTTCGTGCTGGGCGCTGCCCTTCGTCGAGAAGGACAGGAAGGCGACTTTCGGCATGCCGCCGATCAGCGCATTGTGCGTCTTGATGGTGGAGATGGCGATATCGACGAGCTGGTCGGCCTTGGGGTTTGGGTTCACACCGCAGTCCGCATAGAGAAGCGTGCTTTCACCGGCGGGTGTGGGCTCCCGGAGATCCATGACGAAGCAGCTGCTGCCAATGCTGATGCCGGGAGCGGTGCCGATGCAGTGGAAGGCACTGCGCAACATCTCCGTCGTGGAGGCGATGGAACCGGCGACCAGACCATCCGCAGATCCGTTCCTGACCATGAGATTGCCGAAGTAGAGCCGGTTCTTGATCCCCTCGCGTGCCTCGTCGAGGGTCATCCCCCTCTTCTTGCGACGCTCGTACAGATGCCCGGCGATGACCTCGGAATCGGGAGAGTTGAGGTAGTCGATGATCTCGACGGACATGCCATCGAAGGAGAGTCCATCCGCGCTCTGCTCCGCCTCGTCGGGAGTCGCGAGCACTTTGACCTTCGCCATGCCCAGCTCGCCGATTCGCCGGGCGGCCTGCATCACCCGGGGATCCTGTCCCTCGGGAAGAACGATGGTCATCTCGGTGGCTGCGGCTTTGGGAATGAGTTTGTCCATCAACGACATGTCGAAGTGTTCTCCTGAGGTGCTAGGGAAAAAGAGAGACTAGTCAGTGAGAGCCACTGTTTCCATGGCGATCATGAGTTCTTCATCGGTGGGCATGACGAGGACCGTGACGGCGCTGTCGGGGGTGCTGAGGATCCGCGTGTCGCCCATGACGGTGTTCGCAGCCTCGTTCAGGGTGATTCCCAGCCCTCCGAGCCGCTTGACCAACGCATCTCTCGTGGGCAGGCTGTTCTCGCCGATTCCACCAGTCAGAACGATGGCGTCCGCACCGCCTAGGATGGCAAAGTACGAGCCGATGTGCCCCAGCAGGCGATGGATGAAGCAGTTGAACGCCTCGCGAGGCTCGGTCTCGGTCTCCTTCGCCTCGATGGTGTCACGCATGTCGCTATGACCCCCGAGCCCAAGCAAGCCGCTTTTCTTGTTGAGAATCTTGTCCACTTCGTCGGCATCCATGCCGAGGTTCTTGATGAGATAGAGCACGACGCCCGCGTCAATATCTCCGCAGCGGGTGCCCATGACCAGACCGGCGAGCGGGGTCATGCCCATGGTGGTGTCGCGCACCTCGCCTCCCTCCACGGCGGCGAGACTGCAGCCATTGCCAAGGTGGCAGGTGATGATCTTGGCATTTGCGGGGTCGAGTCCAAGGTGCTCGCAGGCAGCGTTGTAGACGAATTTGTGACTGGTTCCGTGGAAGCCGTACTTGCGGATGCCATGCTCTTTGTACAGTTCGCGCGGCACGGCGTAGAAATAGGCTTCGGGCCCCATCGTCTGATGAAAAGCCGTGTCGAAGACTGCCACGTTCGGCACTCCGGGGAACATCTTCTCGCAGGCCGTGATGCCAAGCAAGTTTGGCGGATTGTGCAGAGGCGCGAGGGGCACGCATGCCTCGATGCTCGCCTTGACCGCCTCGTCCACTCGCGCAGGCTCTGTGAAATTCTCTCCGCCATGCACAACGCGGTGCCCGATGGCCTGCACTTCGCAGAGAGTCTTGAGCACGCCCTTTTTCGGATCGACCAGCTTCTGGCAAAGGATCTCAAGGGCGACGGAATGATCGGGCGCCACGACCGCTTCGTTCACCTTGCCCTCTTCCCCCCGCCGGTAGATCAGGTTCGGCTTCTCCAGCCCGATGCATTCAAGGTTGCCCTTGGCGAGCACTGTGTAGTCGGTGCCCTCCTGATTGTAGACGACAAACTTGAGAGAGGAACTGCCCGCGTTGACCACGAGTACTTTCACGTAGAGTCTCCTGTGAACAATGGAGCCCGAGCATCTGTGGAAAGGCCCGAGCGGGAGAATTCATGACAAGGATAAACGCACTCCATACTATATTTCCGCACGGTAATTCAGGCAACTGATCTGGGGTGCTTTTCCTGCAAGTCCGACAGGTCCTGCGAGTCCCCCTCCCACAAACGCCGAACGCCGAACAGCAAGAGACGAAGACATGAAGAGGGAGATTCACCACGAAGACACGAGCCGAACGCAGTGAGACGGGCTTCCCGCATGGGAAGCAGTGAGCCCATGCTGGCGAACGGCAACACACGAAGATCGAACAAGAAGGAAGTTCGGGAAACTGTCCTTTTTTTTGGGGGGCACCCAAAGTGGTCTGTTCCTCACTTTGTGCTCTTCGTGTCTTCGTGCCTTCGTGGTGAATCCTGCTCTTCAGTCTTCAGCCTTTGGTCCTGCTCAATCCGTCTTCAGCGTGGCCAGGATCCCACGGACGTAGCCGAGGGCGAATGCCACGTCGCGATCGACGGCGTCCGGTTCGCTGCTGCCAACGCACTCGACGTAGAACGGTCCGGAAAAATCAGCTTTGACCAGTGCCCCGAGAACGACGGGGAAATCCACCAGCCCGTCCCCAGGAGTGACTTGGACATCGGGTTTCCCGTCGCTGATCGCGCAATCCTTGATAATGACGGATGCGACGATGGGAGCGACTCCGGCCACGTCCTCCTCCGGCGTCCGTTCCCCCTTGGTGTAGTACAGAATATTTCCGGGGTCGTAGCAGATTGTGAAGGCGGGGTGATCCACTCTACGATGCGCGTCCTGCAGTTGTTTTGCGGTCAGGCTGATTCCGCCGTGGGGTTTCATGGTGATCCGCACGCCTGCGTCCTGGGCGTGCGATGCGGCCTGCTTCATCAGTTCCAGATATTTGTCAAAGGCGGCCTCGTTGCTCGTGCCGCAGTCCAGCAGCCACGTGGCGCCGACGGCGGCGACATTTGTGATCAACCGCCGGTAGTTGTCCACAGCCTCGTCGAGAGGCAGCCCAAGTTGTGTGCCGCCTATCACCATGGATGGCGTCACCCCCGCGTCCGCCGCGGCCTGCCGGGCCGCAGCCACTTCGGACGGCGTACTGTCGGCGCGAACAGGGACTTGTCCCTGTTGATTGAACAATGCCACGTCTGTGTAGCCGGCGGCGGCGATGCGCGCCAGCGCCTCGTCAAGGGGAAGATCCTTGTATGGGCGAGTGGTGCAGCCGATGATGTGTTCCATGATTCCTTGCTCCTCTTTCGCTTCGTTGCTGACCTGGATGCTTGATGAACGCCATAACCTGCCCGCTACCTGGCGAGTTTGCGAGGTCCGCTCGATGGATTGGCCGAAATCAGAACACGTGCTGACTGTCATGCGCCACCACTGGGTTTATCCCGGTGGAGCGAGAGATTGCCGCCACGGATGATTGGCGAGTGCTTCTCAGTCTCCTGAAGGCGGCGGTCTCCGCCGTGACCGACCGGTTACCATCGGCGAAATCTTCCTTCTCGCAAGATGAGAACTCAGTGGCTATTGTGCCAACGAAAGCTCTTGCGGACGAAACACGGGGAAAGACATGAAAACACTCTCGCCACTGCACACGACAATCGAGCTCAATGTGGGCGACCGGACAACAGTCCAGTTGCCCGACGCCTCTTCGGTGGAAGTTGCGGTTCTGGGAATCGATGTGCGTTGCGGCACTGTGCGGACCGCAATCCGCTCCGCCCGCGTGCTAGTCCAGATCAATGGGCATTCGGTCTGGGTTCCGATGGCCGGTTACAACCTGCCGCGTCCTCTGGGCGGGGTCCAAATCGACTGCCCGGCCATCCGCATGCTGGCCAACAAGCGCGAGGATGTATGGAAATTGGAGAGGGATGTGCGCCTGCGGCTGTGGCCGGAGAACGCATCTTGGGTCGAGCCCGGCACGATGTGCTATCCGGCGCGCCAGCGCTGGTTTGCCACGGACACGCAGATGTGCAACGAGCCGTGCTTTGTCGGGGGCGCCGAGTATGTGAGCACGGACAGAGTGTACTACCACGATGGCCTGGACATCGGCGGCTCCGAAGGAGACACCGCGCTAATCGCGGCGGCCGATGGCATCCTTCTCGCGGTCGGCGAGGACGTGCATCCGCGCGCCGCCGACTACGAAATGCAGCCCCGATACGACCGTGTGTTCTTGCTGGATGGGCGAGACTGGGTCCACATCTACTCCCATGTCAAAACCTTCGCTCCGGGCCTCCAACCGGGCATGTCGATGAAAATGGGAGAGCCAATCGGATTGCTGGGCAAGGAGGGAACCAGTGGAGGCTGGTCGCATCTGCACTACGGCATCAAAGCGCGTCAACCCAATGGCCAGTTGACCCAGAACGAAGGCTATGCCTTTCTTTGGCAGACCTATGTCGAGGAGTATCGCCCCGCCGTGATCGCCGTCGCCCGTCCGCATCATTTTGTCCGCCAAGGCGAATCCGTCGAGCTGGATGGAAGCAAGTCGTGGGCAGCACACGAAGCGGGCGTCCATAGCTATCGCTGGCGTTTTTCGGATGGAACGGAAGCGGACGGCGCATGCGTTCAACACACCTACAAGACCCCCGGCGTCTACAGCGAGATACTCACTGTGCGGGATAGTCTGGGCAACGAAGCCGTGGACTTCGCGGTTGTGCAAGTCGTCGATCGCTATGAACCCGAAGCATTCCCGCCGGGCATTCATGCGGCCTATCATCCGACC
>JAGLDW010001356.1 GCA_023145395.1 Lentisphaeria bacterium
GTGGAGCCCGGCGAGGAGATCTGGGACTTCGGCGATGGTTCCCCCTCAGTCAGCGTCCAATCCGTCCCGAACGGCTCAACGCCCGCGCAAAAGCACTCGCCAGTTGGATACGCCGCGACGCAACACGCCTACGAGAAGCCCGGACACTACATCGCAACCGCGACCCGCACAGCGCCAAACGGCCTCACAGCCACAACCAGACTCTCCATCCTCGTCGAAAGCTAGCCGCGACACTTTGTGTATGAGTACGTGAGCGTGTGGGAGTGTCCGTGTAGGGTAGACGGTTGGGGCGAACCGCATGGTCTGCGACGCGCCAACCCACACGCGTGCGTACTCACATACCCACACACATTCTTGGGTTCCACTGCGTTCGGGCAGACCTCGGCAATCTCCCGCCGATGACGGTCCTCGGATCACCTTCGAGGACGACAGCCACCAAACACGCCCTTTGCAGGGGGAGCCGTCAGAGCCATTGCCCTCGGAGAAAAGCGCATTACAATCTTGTTTGTGTTTGCGCAAATGGAGTTGCGGGGATTTGATGGATATCTTGATCACATGGATGGGGCATACAGATCTGCGAGCACTTGCTGTGTGTTCCGACGAACAGGCGCAAGACGAGATCGCGGATGCAATTGGCAGCCTCGACCCGGTGCCGAAAGGCACGGGACCCGTGCGCAGCCTTCTGAGGGAACACTCCTTCGACAGGGTGGTGATCCTTAGCAACTATCCGGAGAGAGTGACACGCCGTTTCCTCGAGTGGGTCCCGCTGAAGCCCGAGTGTCGGCAGGTCTCTCTTGCCAATCCCACGAACTACGGCGAGGTCTTCAGACTCGTGGATGGCGAGTTGAAGAAGCTTGTGGAAGGTATGCGGAACACGGACCATAAGCTCTCGATTCATCTCAGCCCCGGCACACCGGCGATGGCGGCCGTCTGGGTGCTCCTCGGGAAAACGCGCTACCCCGCCACTTTCTACCAGTCCTACAACGACAAGGTCTGGGAGACGACGATCCCCTTCGATCTGACGGTTGACGTGGTTCCCGAGTTGCTCCGGGGTGCGGACAGCAACCTTCAGCATCTTGCCGCCACGCCGCCATCCGAAGTCCCAGGCTTCGAGCGCATCGCCGGCAGCAGTCAAGCCATTCGCCTTGCCGTTGGCCGTGCCCGCAAAGCGGCGGTTCGGGATGTTCCGGTCCTGCTTCTTGGCGAGAGCGGCACTGGCAAGGAGATGTTCGCCCAGGCAATCCACGCCTCCAGTCATCGGAGGGACCAGCCATTCGTCG
>JAGLDW010001357.1 GCA_023145395.1 Lentisphaeria bacterium
AGTTCGCAAGGCACGGCTCAGCGGGAGCTTCGCCCTCCCTTCGTGTGTTGTCGTTTGCCACTATGGGTTCATTGCTTTCCAAGCGGGAAGCCCGTCTCCCTTCGTGCCCTTCGTGTCTTCGTGGTGAAAGAACCTGCAGGTTCGCGGTTCGAGACGTCCCGCTCTCATATTGAGGACACCACTCCCGATCGCCGTGGCTCTGATGGACAAGGGCCATATGCGGCCCATCCTCCGTCCTCAATCGGTTGAAATCAGGTCCTCCTACGGTAGGTTTGCAGATACGACAACACGGATGAAAAACAGGAGTTTTCGATGGATGTTTCTCTAGTGAGAGAGACGGTGGAGTCCTTGCTTCCGCAGACGCAGGAATTTCTCTGTCGGTTGATCGGTTTTCCCTCGACGCCCGGGCAGGAGCACGACGCCATGTGCTGGCTCGACGAGCAATTCGAAGGTCTCTCCGACTGCACGGTCAAGCGGGTGCCGATGTCGGATGCGCTGACTTCGGATCCGGATTATTCGGATCCCGTGCCCGGCATCTCGTACGACGGACGCTTCAATCTGCGCATATCCAAGGATGGAGCGGGGAATGGACGCACGGTTCTGTTCAATGCCCACACCGATGTGGTCCCTCCTTCCGAGGGTCAGGACGAGCCCTTCACGGCACGAGTGGAAGGCGGCACCATCCACGGCCGCGGCGCGTGCGACGACAAGGGACCTGTCGCAACCGTGCACCTGGTTCTTCATGCATTGCAGAAACTGGGTATTTCCCTTGCGGGAGATGTGGTTGCTCACTTGGTCTGCGAAGAGGAGAATGGGGGAAACGGTTCTTTGGCCATGGCGCGACAGGGAGAAAAGGCCGACGCCTGCGTGGTGCTGGAGCCAAGCACGAACAAGGTATTCACCTCGATTCGTGGCGCTGTCTGGTTCCGCATCACCTTCAATGGCAAGGCGGGTCATAGTGGGCAGGCGGGCAAGACGCGCAGCGCGCTGCTCATGGCCCGCGACGCGATGGCGATGCTGGAAAAGTATCACGACGATTTGCTGGACGCCTCTCGCGGCTTGCCACTTTTCGACCCGTACCCCAACCCCATGCCCATCACCTTTGGTCGTCTTCAGGCGGGCAACTGGCCCGCCTCCGCCCCTAGCCGCGCCACGCTGGAGGGGGTTCTCGGCCTACTGCCCAACAAGACCAAGGAGGAAGTGTGCGCGGAGATGCGCGCGGTGTTGTTGGCGGACGGCGTGTTTGCGCCGGAGGACTTCGAGCTGGTCTTCATGTACCGCCACGATTCCAGTGTTGTGGAGCCTGGGCATGAGCTGCCCCGGACACTGCTCGCCGCAGGCGCCGAAGCCGGACTGTCATTGGAGATCGATGCGATGACGGCTTCGTGCGATGCCTGGCTGTACAACAATCAGCTTGGCATTCCCACTGTCGTCTATGGGCCGGGAACGCTTGGAGTCGCCCACTCGAAAGATGAGAGAATCGCCATGAGCGACATCGCGGAATGCGCGGTCGCTCTCATTCAGTTCCTTACAAAATATTGCGGAGTGGTTCAATGAAAGCGCTTGTCAAGACTCAAAAGGGCGTAGGGTTTATCGAAGTGCGGGATGTTCCCGAGCCCACGCCGGGCGAGGGCGAGGTCAAGATCAAGATTTCCGCCTGCGGCATCTGTGGTTCCGACATCCATGTCCGGCACGATTCCTTCCCGTACTGGCCGCCTGTCATCCTCGGGCATGAGTTCGCTGGAACCATCGTCGAGACGGGACCGGGATGCCAGACGTGGAGCGTGGGCGCACGCGTTGTCGCGGAGCCCCACACGCTTGCCTGCGGGCAGTGCCGCCTCTGCCGCACGGGAAACATTCAGATCTGTCCCGAGAAACGTTCGCCCGGATGGGGCATCGATGGGGGAATGGCCGAGTACATCTGCTATCCCGAACGCCTGCTGCACGCGATTCCGGACGAAATGACGTGGGAGCAGGCGGCTGTCGTCGAACCCACTGCGAATGCGGTCACCGACCTCATTCTGCGCACCCACGTGACGCCCGGCGACTTTGTGGTTGTCCAGGGACCCGGCCCGATCGGCCTGATCTGCGCCATGGTCGCCAGGGCCGCCGGCGCGCGCGAAGTGGTGATCATCGGTACCCCGGGAGACGTCGAGCTGCGGCTGGCCAAGGCGAAGGAGCTTGGTTTCGAGAATGTCATCAACATTGGCGAGACGGACCCCGTGGAGGCGGTTCTGGACCTCACCGGAGGCGCCGGGGCGGACGTGGTGGTCGAGTGCAG
>JAGLDW010001358.1 GCA_023145395.1 Lentisphaeria bacterium
CTCTGCACGGAGTTTGTCAAGGCGCCCAAACAGATCTCCAAGCGGATGCCGGACAATTGGAAGGAAATCGCCGAGGATGCGATCGAGAGCCCCATCAGGCAGTTCGAGGAGGGCTCCCCCATGGACGTGTTCTGTAGCGACATGGCGCGCGATGTGCCTGAGGTGCCCCGCCCCGAAAAGGTAGTCGAACTGGGCACCAACAGCGTGGTTTCGGCCACTTTCTACAACAATTGCGGTCTCTGCGCCATCCCTGAACTGCTGCGCATGGGCGTGCAGGTGCTGAAAGTGCCCGCCCGGGGTGCCTCCTGGCAGAAAGTCCCCTATCTGCGGGCCGTGCGCACGATCGCGGACGACCCGGCCGCCGACGCCAGCACCTGTCAGGCGCTGATCAACAGCGCTGGCTTCTGCGACCTTCCCGAGACGTGCTACTACCACCTCGACAACGCATGAACGAGGCTCGACGCCCTATGGAACTGGCTATCTATTTTGCCAATATCAAAGCGCTGCTCGACATTGACGAGGCGCTCCGCAGCATTGATCCGGACAAGCTCCCGGGCTTCGTCAACACCATGATGTTCGGCTCCGACACCAGCCTGCGCGAATACTATGCCAATCTCGTCGGACTCAAATGGATTGAAGCGCTCCAGGAGGAAAACGAGGGAAGACAGTTCTCCCGCATCTATTTTGGGCAGGAGTTCTGCGAGCACCTCATCCCCCCACCCGAGGATCTCGAGCAGGCCTACTACTACTGCATGCAATTGGGCTGGGACTTCACCTATGTCACCGGATATGTGACGGACGCGGGGCTGGAGACACTGCAGAAAAACCTGACAATGCTCTCAAACTGCCATGGCGGCGAGGAGATCGAGGTGGTGGTGAATGACTGGGGGGCGCTCAGAGTGTTGAGACGTGATTTTCCTGCCATGAAACCCGTGTTGGGGCGACTGCTGCACAAACAGAAGCGCCTGGCCCGCAACACGACGCTGCGCAGCCCTCCTCCCATCAACACGGATGGAATCAAGACCAGTGAGGCCGATCTACGCGTGGCGCAGATCGGCGCCTACCGCGACACGTGCATGGCCAACCCCGCCTGGCGGGAGGAATTGCTGGCGCTCGGGGTGGAGCGAGCGGACCTCGACATGGCGCCACAGGGAGTTGTGCTGCCAAGTCTCGAGGAGGACGACCGCCTTGCCTTCAGTTGCTACTATCCGTGGGGGTACGTGGCCGGTGGGCGGAACTGCCTGACGGCGGGCATGATCGAGCCCGCACGTGAGTTTCTCGTGGTGGACGGCTCCTGCGGACGCCCCTGTCAGCATTACAACAAGAGCGCGGATCTCAGCCACTACGACGACCCCGTGATCCAGCGGGGGAACTCGGTGTTCCTCTTCCACGGGGAATATGCCGCGGCCTACATGCAGGGGAAATTCCCGTTCTCCCGTCTCGTCTTCGAACCCTACATCCCTATCTGATCGGGTGATGCACAAGGCGTTGTGGATTGTGCCCTCCTCTGCTCAGTGCGCGCCCAAGAACACAAGTGCCGCGATTCCGGCGAGGATGAGGAATACACCCGCCCAGCGTCCCCGGCTCACCTTTTCTTGGAGAGCGATTTTTCCCACCAGAGTGCTCAGCACAATCCCAATGTTTCGACCCGCGCTCACATAGGTCACATTACTACGAGTCAGCGCAAGGAGGATAAGGAAGTAGGCCAATGGTGTCATCAGGCCGACGGCCACCACAGTTCGAGGCGCACGGCGGCACTCGGCGACAAGCCGCTTGTAGACACCTCCGCTCCGAAGTGCTAGAATCAGCGACAGAAAGATCACGATGAATACGCGGTTCAGGAAAAGAAACTCATAGAAATCTGGGCGTTGCGGCAGCGTCATGGCCCGACGATCGACCACGTGGTAGCCTGCAATCATCGCTCCAGTCGCCAGGGCAAACATCAGTCCGCGCCGAGTTCCCTTTTGTCCGGCAGAGAGACTCACGGCGCCAACACCGAGCAGGATCGTGGCTATGGCCACCCCTTCGGCCGGCCCGATCCAGTCCTGGAGAAGCAGTCCGCCGGCAATCAGCGCAAAGACCGGCGCCACCCCGCGACTCAAGGGGTAGGCCACCGACAAATCCACATGCTGGTAGGCAGAGAACAGAAGGGCGAAATACAGTGCTTCGAATAGACCGGACACGACCACGCAGAGCAGTGCCTCTCCGGTCCAGACACCCGGGCTAGCCAGACGCCGAATCACAAAGACCGGAGCAAGAAGAAGCGTACTCACCAGTAGGGTGCCAAGGGCGAAGGCCACCTTGTCGTTGCTCCGTTTTCCCAAAGCATTCCAGCCCACGTGCACCGAAGCCGAGGTCAAAATCAGAAAAAAGACCAGTGGGGTCATTGGGGTGCCTCGTTGTCAGGGGAACAGTGGTCAATTGAACCAAGTGAGTGTGCAGGTCGTGCGCTAGACCTGCCATGGTCGCGGCAAATCAATGCCATCTCGGTGGGGGTTCGAAGCTGTGTTCCGAGAGGGCGGAAAGCGTCTCGATCCTCTCGTTGAGCATCTGCCGCATGCAATAGGGCAGGTGATCCCCATGCCCTCTGTGAAGGATCACGCATTGGACGCATTTTCCGTGGAACTTGCAGGTTGATGGACATGGGCAATGGTCCTCGCCAGATTCCTTGACCATGGCGAGGAACTCGTCCTGCAGTTTGCTCGCCTTCTCTCCCTCTCCCTGCTTGAACAGGTCCATCGCCCTGCATTCCATCGGATGTTTGTCGATAGCCATGGGAAATCCTTTTTTTGCATGAAGGAGGGAGTGTGATTGCATCGCCTGTTGATGACGCGGAAGATAGTTCCCATCGACACGCGCGCAACAATTCAACGGGCCCCTTCCACCATATCTTCGACTGTCCCAACCTTGTCCCCGACCTCGTCGCGAGCGTTCCACGCTTGTCCAAAGGTTTGTGCTGATGCTGCCTGACATCCGAGCCGGAACCGATCGGAAGGTGGGGTCGATCTGGGTTGGGGGACAAGGATTATTGGACAAGGTTCTTTTGGGACAAGGTTGGAGGAGGAGACAAGATGTAGGGAGCCAGGGACACTGGGTCAAAACAAGGCTCACTGAAGGCATTCAGCGCGCGGCGGGAATCTTCGCCTTGAGATCGGCGAGCATGACGCGCCGAGTGCCATTCGGAAAGGCGTTGAAGACGAGGTAGCGCCAGGAGCGGTCCCAGGCGGGATGTGGATCGAGGCGCATGGAGGGGTACTCTTTCTGTGCGGCTGTCTCCGAGCGGATCCGCGCTAGGATCGTCTCACGGCCCGATGGCAGTTCCACGAGGCGAATGGGCGTGGTTCCATCGCCATAGGCGCAGCGTTCGAACACGTAGGTGTCTGTGACTAGGAATGCACCAGACGGGTGAACAGTGGGATGTCCCGTTCCCATGGGCACCTCGAGCATCTTGCGCAGATTCTTCCCATCGCGATCGACCTGGCAGAACCGCATGCCATGCCTCTCGATGTCGAGATTCATGGAGAGCTTGCCACCGTCGGGGAACCAGTTGATATGCTGTCCCCCCTTCGCCCATTGGGTCGCATTCACCACATTGTGAAGTTCCGAACCGTCGAGTTTCATGGTGAAGGCGTCGCAGCGGATCATTTTCTGGGCGAACGTGTTGAACCGGTTGTCCAAGCCGCGCGGAAAGCGCCTGAGATCGAAGAGGACACGGTCGCCCTGCGGGCTCCACTTGCAGTTGAAAAAGTAGCACTCCCATTCGTCGTATTCGGCCAACTCCGCCTGCGGCGTCGTGCGTTCGACGGCTTCCCGGATGGAGATGAGCAGGCGGCAGTCCCCCGTTTCGGTGTCGGTCAGGAAAAGCCCGTCATCCTCGGGCAGGCCGAAATTGTCTGGCACATGTTCATCGGGAACGACCACGCCCACACCTCCCTGAATGCGGCGCATGGCCGCAGGATTGGTGCAAAGGATCCAGCGTCCATCCGGCGAGGCCTGAGAGACACCTCGTCCAAAGCGAACGACCTCTCCTCCGGGCCAGTCCAGGCGAACGCAGTGGGGTGCCCAAGTCGCGGTGTCCAGATCGGAGAAAAGGAGAGTGTGGTCATCCTTTCCCCAGTTGATATTGGCGCCAGTCTGCTCCTCCCAGCCCCGCGTTTCCGCGACCGTTCGCTCGCTTCCATCGGCGAGATCGACCACCACGACCTCGGCGGTTTCCCCCGGTTCTGGCGGACGTTCTTCTTGGGGCAGATGCAGGCAGGCCAAATAGCGTCCCGAAGGGCTGAGGGGGCTGGTGTCGAAAAAGCGGTGCAGGCAACCACTCCGATTGGGTGTTAGGCACCAGACGGGGACAGTCGAATGATGGGACGTATCACGGGGGAAATACTGATCCAGTGAAGCGCGAATATCTTCTTCCATGGTTTTCTCCCGAGGAGTTCCGCAACCCTGCCCATCAAACGGGGTTGCTAGTCCCAAAGCCACAACAGTATAGGGCGGAATTCCTCATCTGGCAACAAGACACGCTCTGGGAAGCAATTTTCCACCGTCTGAAGACGGGCGCATCTCTCTGGATGCCTGTCATTTTGGGATTGTGAAAACAATGGGGAGCGTGGCTCACTTGGCAGCGGGGACGAAGGCGATGCGCCGCAGGAGGATTTCTCCCTTCCCTCCCTTGCCCGCCGCGGTGCCGTGGGCGCCAATACCCACCGCGCCGACGCGGCTCGGCTCGAGGACGCCGTTGTTGTCCTTGCTCCAACTGGGGAGTTTGAAGGAGGACAACGGAATGTCCACGGTCTCCCATTTTCCAGTGGCTTTTGGGGGAGGAGCGATGAACTGGCCACCGTTCTCGAAAACCGACACCAGCAGCCCGCCGATTCCAGCGGGGAGTGTGGCCTTGTACTCGATTCTCAGCATCGCATAGCTGGCGTACTCTCTTTCCGTAATGCTTTGGCGCGGCACCAGATACATGTGTCTCCCCCCGGGGAATGCAAACTCGAATCTGACACAAGGGACGCCCTTTTCGTCCTTGATCAGGGACTGCGTTTTCGTGACTGCCTTGTCGGCCGAGATGCTCCAGGCACCCTCGACGGCACGCAGCACCTCGATCGGCTCCGTGGGATGGAAGGGTTCGCTGGTCAGTTTCAGGCTACTGATCGAGGCCGTCCCCTTGCCTGCGCCATCGACCACAAAGCCGATCCAAAGGCAGGTCACCCTCTCCCACTGAAACTCATCCGCACCTTTCTCGCTGAAGATCGTCGCGCGTGGATTCAGCACCGCAAAGCGGAGCGTCTGAAAATCGGTGGTGGGTGTCGTCAGGTCGCCCACATGGCACCAGGAACCACCCGTGTCGTCATAGAGCACGATGGCAGGGCGTACGCTCATTCCCTCATCCACGGTCAGCCGACACTCTATTTCAGCGGCTTTGAAGGCGGGAAGAGGGCTCCGGGGGATCGTGGCCAAGGCGATCAGGCGGCGTTCGGCACCCTCCTTCTCGAACGAGATCTCCGCCGATGGAGTGATGCCGGGTTTCTTTTCCGTGCGCTTCAGCGTCGCCCTAACACCTCCGGCGGGTGCCAGTTCCATACGCACGAACGCTTCCCCGCAGCAGATCGGCAGCGAGAGCGTCTCGGCGCCAGCACACGTCGCGGCAACAATCAGCATCGTCATTGCACAGATTTGGAAAATTCTCTTTCTCATGGCTCTCATCTCCCCGTTTGCGTAGGTGGTGGTTGATGGGGTAAACAGAATGCACTCTGCAAGCATTGTGGCCTAGGCACGTCGTACGATACCGAACCGGCCCGCCGAAATCAACCGGCAACACTCCATGGGGTCGCTGAGGGAAAGAATGGAAGTTGCCAACTCGCGCTGGCCGAGACTCTGCTCAGGCCCTTCGAGAAAGTCCGCCCACCGGTCCGGGTGGACATCTCCGAGTTTGCGAAGGATAGTTCTCCGACCACAATCATCCCATAGAAGGACGGAGTGGTGTGGAACTGGAGGGATGGATGGAGTGTTGCTCTTGAACTCTGCCAATCAAACCGTTCTGGCAGCAAACGAAACTCGGCGCAGAGACAAACGGAGAGAAACAGAATGGAACGAGCGTCGATTCTTCCAAGCCATGCCCGTTTTGCGCCGTTGCGTCTTTGCGGCCTTGCGTTGATTTCCTATGCCCTGTTTGGATTCATGGGCGTATTGGCGGCAGAAGGGGCGGCACCAGAAAAGGATGGGAAAATGGTGGATCCATTGTTGATTTCCTCCTGTGACACTGTCAGCGACTGGGTGGGTGGCACTCTGGAAACGAGTCTCGTCAAGCAGGGAACTGGGGCAATTCGCTGGGTGCACGGAAGTTCCAGCATCCTTTCTCTGCGCGATGTGCCGGAGGATTGGTCGGCGCACAACACGCTGTCGATGCGGATCCACTCCGCCAAGGCAACGGGCTCGCGTTTTCTGATCTACATCGGCTCGGAGAACCCCAAGGCCAAAGGCGCCGACTACTACTCGGCATCGATCACACTCGATTTCGAGGGTTGGCGCACGTATTTGTTCCCATTCAAAGCGCTGGGGTTGTCGCGTTCCCCTCTAGGATGGGATCAGATCGACTCCTTCCGCTTCACGGCCACAGGCTGGGGAAACACGCCGCACCCGGAAGCCGTTGTCATCATCGATGACATTCATCTGGCCTGGATGCCGCCGGCGACCGGACCACGTTTGACAGATGAAGCATTCTTCGAGGCCATGGACCTCGATCTCCCCGCTCTGTCCAAGGTCAGAAAGGCCGTGGTGGCGGGTGATTATCCCGCAGCCAAGAGAGCCTTTGCCGCGCACCTCAAGTCGAGAGAGACCCCGAACTGGCATTTCGACTGGCGCGAGCGTCCCCGCCACCAGACTCGTCCCAAGAACGTGGGCACGGTGGCGGCGGACCGCATCGTGGCCCACGAGCTGACCAGCTGCCGCATCACCCACGCATTCGGCGACGACATCGACTGGTCCATCAATCCCACCAAACTGAAGTACCGCGAATGGACATGGCAGTTGAGTCGCCATCCCTTTTGGAAGACACTGGGCCGTGCCTACTGGGCCACTGGCGACGAGGTCTACGCGAAGGATTTCGTGTTTCAGATGACAGACTGGGTGACGGACAATCCCGTCCCTGTCAACAGCAGCGGCAACCGTGCCGGCTCCAGATGGCGCACGATCGAAACGGGCATCCGGATGTTCTCCAGCTGGCCTGACAGTTTCTTCTACTTTCTCAGCTCCCCCTCCTTCGATGACGAATCCATCACTCTGATGGTCAAGAGCATGGTGGAGCACGCGCATCACCTCATGGCGCATCCTTCCGGAAGCAACAATTGGCTGGCCATGGAGATGAACGGGCTCTTCCACGTGGGAACGCTCTTCCCGGAGTTTCGCGATGCGGCAATCTGGCGCGAGACGGCATCCGGACGGCTCTACGAGCAAATGAACATTCAAGTCTACCCGGATGGCGCGCAAATCGAGCTGGCGACCGGCTACCATGGGGTGAGCCTGCACAATTTTCTGGGCACTCTCCGTCTGGCAATCCTGAATGAGATCGAGCTGCCGGGCGACTATGTCGGCCGCCTGGAGAAGATGTACGACTACTACGTCAAACTCGCCATGCCGGATGGTCGCATGCCCGCTCTGAACGACGCAGGCTGGGGTAGTGTGCGTACGCCATTGCGCCAGGGGTTTGAGCTGTTCCCAGAGCGAGGCGACTTCGAGTATCTGGCGACGCGAGGGAGGTCGGGCGTGATTCCATCGTTCACTTCCGTGCATTTCCCCTACGCTGGCTGGGCCGTCATGCGCACTGGCTGGGCGCCGCAGGATCTCTATATGCACTTTGAGTACGGCCCCTTCGGCGCCGCCCATCAGCACGAGGACAAACTCTCCCTGATTGTGTCCGCATACGGCAAGCGTCTGCTCACCGAGGGCGGCGTCTATGCCTATGATTCCTCCCAATGGCGCACGTATGTGCTGAGTGCGCGCGCCCACAATGTGATCATGGTCGA
>JAGLDW010001359.1 GCA_023145395.1 Lentisphaeria bacterium
CGGCGTCAGCGATGGAGGGATTCGCATACTCGATGGCATCTCGCTCAGCGAGGCGGGCGTGCATCGCATACGGGCCCGTCTCCCAGACGGGAGCACAGCCTTCTCAAACCCAATCCTGTGCCAGGTCGCGCCAGCGCACCACATCTACTGGGGAGAACTGCACGCACACGGCTGGGGCGACTGCAGCATGCTGCTGATGTGCGACCGCACCCGGAAGACGGATCCGCTCGCACGACACGAGCAGGCACGACGCGTGGGACGCTACGACTACGCCGCGCCAGGCGCCATGTCCATGCCCGACACACCCGAACGAGACGAGATCTGGCAGGCCTATCTGGACGCGGTCGCGCAGACCGACGAGCCCGGCCACTACGTGCCCTTCGCCGCCATGGAAATGCATCCCCCGCGCGGCGCCGACCGCACACTCATCCTTCGCGATGGGGGGACCATTCCCATCTCCATGCGCGTGCCAATTGAGGATGTGTACGCAGAATATGCCGGGCGCGACGACACGATCCTCGAGGCACATATCGGCGGAAGTTCCCCCGATTTCGATGCGTTCCACCCACCGGAGGGCGATGTGGTCGAGATGGTCAGCGCCTTCGGGAACGCGGAATGGCTTCTCCAAAAATATTTGCAGGATGGTCAGCGGCCCACGATCACCGGAGCCAGCGACCTTCATCTGGGTCTCATGGGAGCGCCACGCGCGGTCGAGACATTCCGCGGACGATTCTACCGCGGAGACTTCAAGCTCAATGTGCGCGACAGTGCCTACGGGAGTGGTCCTATCGGCGCGCTACTGGCACCATCCTGCACGAGGAATGCACTCTGGGATGCCCTGAAAACACGAAGGAGCTACGCCACAACTGGCGACCGTATCGTGCTCGAACTGGATGCAGGAGGGCACGGCATGGGGACAGTGGCAGAACTGCCCGACACGTTCCCCATCACACTGATCATCCACGGAGAGGCGGAAATCGACCGAGTCGATCTAATCGCTGGAACCCACCTGGCGCAGACGTGGCGCCCAGGAACACGCGACGCAACCATCAACTTCGACTACGACCGCTCGAATGCTCCCCCCGCGAGGTGGTTCTACTTCCGCGTGCACCAAACCAATGCGGAGTATGCCTGGACTGCTCCCATCTGGTTCTCCGACAGAGAGAAGAAGGGGGACACGAACAGGGACTGGGCGCCCTGGAACTGGCAGGAGAAGCCCGAGCCTGACCCAAAGGCCCGAGAAGTGACGGAGGAACATGCTGTCGCGCTTGAAGCGTACCTCGAGCGTGAGGGTGAACGTGCCCTTCTGGATGCCATCGAACCGCTGGGCGTCCGCCACGAGTCCATGGGTGTCTCCGCCGTGTTTGCCTCCCGCCTCCAAAGCTCTGGATGGCCCGTGACGATCCGCTGGTTCTTTGATTTCCCTATTCCAAAGATCCGGCTGGATTGGGGATGGCAGGATTTTGGCCCGGTCGATTGCGAACGAGGACCAGCGGTGGGTGAACCTCCCCCCATGTCGAAGATCTGATGGCATCGGAGTAGGGGAAAAGGCAGGAAAATCAGACAGGATGGACAGAATCAACAGGATGGAACACAAAATGCGAGAAACCTCATGGCATTGTGGGGCGCTGCCCCAGACCCCGCCGGGGCGTGCGTGCACT
>JAGLDW010000136.1 GCA_023145395.1 Lentisphaeria bacterium
GGCGGTTCTCGCCCTTTTGGCCAGAGAAGACATTCGCGGAAAGGGGTGTGGGGGAGCAGGTGGCCTTCATGGCGAGATCGACTGCACCAAAGGTGTTCCGGTTGCCACTGATCACGAAGCGGTCGGGTTTGTCGGTCACCGTCCACAGTTTTGTCATGGTCGCATGGGGTGGGGCCGCTTGCGTAGTTTGTGCGCGAGCGACTGCGTCCGCAACGGGCAGGCCATCGATGAGGGCGGTGACCTTGGCGCTGTTGGCGGGGAGGGGGAGGGCGGATGCGGTGCCGGCCGCCATGACTGTTTGCGGAAAAAGCATGACGGCACTCGTCTCGACTGTGCCGAGCACGGGTAGCTCCATTTTGCGTGCGCCTGGTTTCGGAATCGCCAGCAGCGCGGCATCCTTTCCATCCCGCACTCGGAAGCGTCCCGTCCCGAGGCGCTCGATGGTGGCGGCCGATGGCGTGTCGCCACCAGCGTGCAGGAGGGTGGCCAGTTCCACGAACTCCCCGGGAGACAGCGTGATGTTGCGCACTCCCTGGAAGACCTGAATCACTGCCCGGTCGGCGTGGGGATAGGTCTTCCAGTTTGCTCCGAGCTTGGCGTCCTCGGCCAGCAGGCAGGTCGTGTCGGCGGTCATGGCGATGCGGGCGTGGACACCTTTTTGCTCGATGTCGAGAGTGGATTCCGACTGGCGCACCTTGCCGATCGTCTGCCAGATGGCGCGTACGCTGAACTCGGCCTGTCGCGTCGCCGTCAGCCGGTCCAGCACCGCAAACCAGCGTCCTTTCGCGTGGAAAACATGCCGTTCCCAGTCCATTCCATTGTAGCTTTTCAGCACGGTCTTCGAGTAGCCGCCATCCGGCCAGTCCTCCAACGTGCGAAGTTCGCAGAATCGGGGCATGGGCGCGCTCTGTCCATCCGCCAGCACAAGCACGCCATTGTGGAACTTCGGGAGGGACTTGATGTAGTCTCCATCGGTGAGCCAGATCCGTCCCTTTTCCGTCCATTGCAGAATGCAGTTGGCATCCTTGTGTCCGTGTCCTCCGACCGCGAGCCCGTCTAGCAGAAGATAGGCGTCGTCTCTGTCGAAGCCGTCGCGAAACGAGATCTTGTCGAAGGTGGTGTCGAAAGGCGCGCTATCCGCTCGGGCGAAGGTGTGGTACCAGACTTCGGGAATGGGCCACGACGTGGCGCCCAGGAGTTGCGTGGGAGGGGTCTGGCTCTCTTTGACCGGGCTTGCGAATCCCCCGAGAGAGGGTCGGGGTCGAACCGCGAGTCGTTTGTTCAGGATCCAGTCCAGTTTCGGGTCTGGCGCGTGCCAGTGGGCTCTGCGCAGCAGGTCGATATTGGGGCCTCCGCCCTTCCAGAAGCCGATGTCCCCGTTCGGCACCAAATAGCCCAAATTATTGAGATTGAGCATGACATAGTC
>JAGLDW010001360.1 GCA_023145395.1 Lentisphaeria bacterium
GTGGCGTGTACGCTGATGCGCGCTCCGAGCAGGCCCGCGCCCGCGTACCGCTTTCGCAAAACGGCGGCGGGTGCGGAGTCCGCAGCTATCACGATATGGCATTGCGAACTTCTCGCCAAAGCCGGCGCAAGATCGTCTGGGATGTCGTCCCCCAGGAGCAGCATCCACCCTTTGCGAACCTCGCACCAGTTCGCCAAGGCCGCCGCATGGCTGTCCACGAGAGCGGATGCGTTCGCAGGTTCTCGGTGCTCCGGGGATGCCGCCTGCGTGCCTTTCCGTGCCGGGCCGGCGCCAAGACAGATGATGCCGCCATCGCCCAGGGAGGCGAATACGCGGCCGCGGTTCATGGCGAGGCCTTCCACGCGCCCTCCCGTCAGGGCGAGCCGCTGCAGGATCTTGCCCTTCGCGGCATCGAAGATCAGAATCTCGTCGGTGGCGCCTACGAGGATGCGGTTGCTGCACTTGAGCATGCTGAAGGAAGACGGGCACGGGGTTGCCCAGATGTCACGTGTGCTTTTGCCGGCGATGTACTCTTTGCGCGAGTGGGCCGAGAGCCGATCCTTGCCCAGGATATAGGTTGTCAAACCGTCCACGATGAGCCGACGACCTTGGGTCCTGACCACCATTTCCGATTTCTCCGTATTGAACCCGAAGAGATTGCCACCCTCGCCGGGCCCCGTGATCACGGTCTCGTTGACCACCACGGCACAAGTTCCGCCAGGTAGACTTTTCCCCCAGGAGTTTGAGCGCCCAAGAGAGCCGATGCGAGTGCCGTCGGTGCGCTGGAACATGACGAAGGGGGTACGCCCGGTAGGCACGAATATCCGGTCGGGAGACAAGAGCATGAAACCCTGGGCGGCGTAGGAGATATTTTTTTCCCACACTTCCTGGCCGGAGCGCGCATCCACAGCGCACAGCCGGACGCCCAGTTTTGGGAAGATTCCCGCAGTGAAGTACACGGTCCCCTGGTCCACGCAGATGCCGGCGCGTACGGGTTGCTCGGAGATGATGCGTCCGTTGCCGACTAGGCGTGCGGCGTCGCCGGCTTCATACTGCCAGATCTTGCTCCCAGTGGCAAGGTCGATGCAGTAGAGTCTGCCGTCGTCCGCGCCTGCGTACACCCGACCATTGGCTATGGCGGGGGGGAGTCGGACAGGACCCTCGGTGGTGAAGCGCCAAAGCTCGCGCCCATCGGCGGCGGCAAGGCATACGACCGCGTCGGAACTGGAGGATCCGTACACGACTCGGTCATTCATCACGACGGCATGATGGGCGCGGTCATAGGTGAGGGTGGGACTGAGTAGCTGCTTGACGTTGTAGTTGACGGTGGCCGGTGGCGGCCAAGCGGGAGCAGGTGGCGCAGTGGGCTGATGCCGCCAGAGCACGGCGAGTTGCGCGGGCAATCGTTCATGGGAGAGGAAGCTGCGCGTATTGTCGCCTCCGTAGGTTGTCCAGCCAGCGTGGCGGTCGGTCCACTCGGCGATGTCCCGGAGTGTGTTGGTTGCCTCGGCGAATGCAGTTGGCAGCTTGTCTTCGCCTCGGGCCAAGTCGGCGAGGGCGCCAAGGAGCAGTGTGCCGAAGGCATCGAGCACTTCAAGGCGTGCGGCGCTCTCTTCAGCCAGGGCGGGGTGCGTGTCCTGAAGCGCCTTCAGGCGCTTTCGC
>JAGLDW010001361.1 GCA_023145395.1 Lentisphaeria bacterium
TCGCAGGCTCTCGGCCTTCGTCTCCGGGTAGTCCAGCAGAAGCGCGAGGTCTGGCTCCAGACGCCAGAGCAGGTCGCTGGCGTGGGCAATCCGGTCGTAGAGGCGGGCTAGACGACCGTAGCGTTCGAGTACAGCCAGTGGCGCGTTTGTGTCGTAGGGAGGCAGGTGTCCAGCAGCCGACGCCCCGAGGTCCGTCTGCATTGCCATGTTGCGTTCGACCAGCCGAGACTGGGCGGCAGCCAAGTCGAAGTCGAGAAGATCCCCGCGCTGGCCAAAGTCCTGGAGCAGTCGTGCGCTCTCGACCGGGAATTTCTGGCGCAGAGCCGGCCACACGCTCCCCCACCACAAGCCTCTGGGGCGTGGATGCTCCTCGTTGCGGAAGGCATCCGCGGCGACCATGCTGCCGGGCCAATTCCCGACCGTGGCAAAGGGTTTTCCTCGATGATTTGGGTTCAGTGCGTTCTTGTAGGGGATGAAGGCGAAGCAGAATGCCGCATCCTGGCTGGCGAACGCCGGTTGGTCGTAGGTCTCGATCACGAACCCACCCTCTCCACCACAGGCCGCGGCATCCCAGGCCCAGGCGATGGCGTTGTCCTCCACGCTGCTCCCGCTCAGCTGGGTGATCTCCAGGAGCAGGATGCCATCCTCTCCGGTGCGTCCGGGAATGGAGATCTCATACCGTCCGGCCGCCGTGCGTTTCACACCAAAATCCCCCACTCCGTCCAGCACCTTTCCATCCGTGTGCATCCGGCCCCCGACGAGACCATCCAACCGGTAGGGGATGTAGACGAAGCTCCAGGGGGTGGATTCCTCACGGCGGTAGTCATGAGCCTCGTCCGCGATGCGAATGTGCCAGGCGGAACCGTCGGGTTCCGGGCCGACCGCGGTCACATTGTCCCCGTTTTCGCTACTGACAACGAAAAGCATGCCGTCAGTGAGGGTGTTGATGCCAGGCATAGTCAGGCGGATCTCTCCGGCGGAATTGCCGAGGGTCCAGCGGCGCAACGCAGTGCCGTCGGGAAGATTCCCGGCGCCTAGCAGGGTCTGTCCATCGCGAGCCACGTGCGCGCCGATCCATCCCTCGGAGAAGGGGAACCACGCCAAGGCGAAATCGTAGTTCGCTTCGGCTCCTCCCGCAGATGAGAATCCCGCCACCCAGCAACTGCCGGGAACCACGGAGCTGGACTGCCCCGTGCTCAGTTCCCCGCACACCTCGAGACCGCCCCGTTTCCCTGGGACCAACAGTTCGTTGAGGCTCACCATGATCACGCCGTCCTTCTGCGGCAGGGGATTGCCTCTGGGGTTCTCGGGGGTGGCGCCGGCGCCGATAGCCCAGTCCCCCCGGTTGTCATCGCTCGCGAACAAGCCGGCACCGGGAGCCTGGCCTATGATCGCTGCTTTGGGTCTCTCGTGGAAACTGCCGCCCGATGGGGTGACATCCACACGTCCGACCATGATTTGTCCCGTGGCGGACAGAGCAAATGCGAAGGAAAGCCAGATGTGTGGGAAGCGAGTGAATCGTTGCTGCAATGTTGTGCTCCTTGTCATGCTGTGATTCTCATCCTGTCAAGTTCTACGCAGTCCGGCGATGCTGAAAAAGTTCTCCATCAGCTTTTTCCCGTGGGGATAGGCGTCGGTCCAGTTCTCCGCGTGGAACTGACAACCGTAGATGGGTCTATCCGCATGGCGCATGACCTGGATTCTGCAATTCTCGCTGCTCGCTAGGAGCACAAAATCCTTGGGAACTTTCTTTACTTCGCAATAGTGGGATTCGTGGAGCCACATGGTCTTGGGGAGCGTGGTGAACAACGGGTCCTTCTCCAGGACTTTGATCGGATGCATGCCCCTCTCGGTAAAATAGCCAGGGCGATACGAGTCGTGCCAGTCGGGCTCGCCTCTCCTCAACTTTCGCATGGGCTCGTCGGCCAACTGCTTGACCCGCCGCAGGTTCTTGTTGAAAATGAACCCCAGCAACTGGTGTCCCCCGCATGCGCCGTACACGGGCAACTGCGTTTGACGCATCAGATCGGATATGCCGTGGAGCTTCGACACCTCGACAGTCTCCCAGCCATAGCCGGTGCCCGTGATGAAGATCGCCTGGATGCCGTAGCGTTCGACGAAAGCCGTATTCACATCCGGATAGTTCATGACAACGCACGGGTGGCCCGTCAGCGCTTCGAACTTGCGCTTGATCTTGAAGGAGCACCCGGCCGTGTCGTATCGATGCGGCTGACACATGTCTGCGATAAGAATCATCGTGAGGCTCCCGCAAAACAGATGAAATCATGAAAGCATGACGAGGACACACCCAAGATACAGTTCCGTCTCGTCTGTTGATCGCAACAGACAAGGAGGCAATCCCCCAATAAGCCAGTGTCTTCCATGTTTTCAACTCAGGATCGGCACGAAAAAACCTGGTTTGGCGCGGCCCGCGCCGAGATGTCTTAGCGTGGGGGGCTCTTGTGGTTCGGTGCGGCCCGCACCGAGATGTCTTAGCGTGGGGGGCTCTTGTGGTTCGGTGCGGCCCGCA
>JAGLDW010001362.1 GCA_023145395.1 Lentisphaeria bacterium
TGTTAGCCGTGGGATTCATCCCACGAGGTTCTCGCGCATGGGAACGCCAGATTCCCGGATCTCCATGCGTCCCACATGATTCGTCGCTCACGCGACGGGCCTCATTTGGGCATCCAACCGTGGGATGAATCCCACGGCTAACATGAAATGTCCCTCCGGGACAGGAGAACCAGGGATCGACACGAGGTTTCAGAGCCGGATTTGCGTGTAAGGTGCAGGCTGCGCGGGCGTACTCCAAACCTGCGCGACCCGCCCGCTTAAACTCGCACCATTCGGGCTAGAACACGATCCGGGTCCGCAGGCCGCCGAAGATCGCGGTGTCGTGGTCCTCGATGACGGGCTGGATGACCTGCAGGTCGGCCCCGACACGGAACCACGGCGTGATGGCCAGGTCGTAGAAAATCTCTCCGCCGAATTCGTCCTGCAGGTGGAGGCTCGGGATCGGGGCCGGAGTGTCCGAGAGCGTGTCCTTGAGCTCTCCGCTGACCCCGTTGAAGAAGAGGCCCACGCCAAAGGTGTCACAGGACCGGGATGCCACGCCCTTGGAGACCAAACCGGCCGCGATGGAGTAGGCGAATGGATTCGGATCGCTGTCCGAGACCCCGAGGAAGAGGAAGAAGCCCAGGCCGCGGGTGGGGTCGCTGGCATCCTGGGTCAGCTGCTGCTCCCAGAGGTAGTTGACCATCCACGAGTTGTTGGCGGTATTCGGATCCAAGCCTCCTTCGCTCGGCGGGTGGATGAGGTCGCTCTGGGCCAGGGAGTTGGTGCTGATGGTGCTGAAGACCCCCGTCAAGGTGTGGGTGCCGTCCAGGTCCCGCAACTTGGATTTGAAGGTGATGTTGGAGAAAAAGGTGAGTTCGTCGGCATTCAGCCCGTCCCAGCCGGGACGGGTCTCGGGCGAATCCGCGTCGAGCACTCCGACGTTGATGAAGGGTGCCCCGTCCTTCAGGTAGGTCGCGATGGCCCCGAGGGGGGAAATCGGGAAGGTCCGGCCCCCGATCGGCATCGCCACGAAACTGAGATTCATGAACTTGTCCGTCCCGCCCCCGCCGTAATACTGCTTGTTGGCCATATCAATCGTGTTGAATTTGCCGATCGTGACGAGGAAGGACTCGCTCAGCGCCTGGGTGACCGTCACGTTCGTCAAGGCGAAGACCTCGCCGTCTTCGCGGGGGGCGATCAGCGCGGTGTTGACGGGAGACAGGACCCCCGCCTGGCGCGTCAAATCCCCATAGCGGAACTCCCCGTGCACGTTCACAAAAAGCCCCGGCCACAGACCCGCCTTCTGGCCGTCCATGTCGAAGAACAAATCAAGCTTCCCGCCCGCCGACACGTCGCTGCCACCCGAGCCATCCAGAACCCCAAAGTAGAAGTTGCTGGCCTCCATGCGGAAGTCGATCCCCGTCTCGGCGGGAGCCCGGAGCCCCCAAACATCTCCGAGAAGCCGTTCCTCGCAGAGCGGGGCGGCAAGATCCGGGGTGACCGTGGCCGCTTTCTCTCCACCCGTGGCGAGCGAGGGCAGGAGGCAGGTGAGCGTTGCGCTGAGGGCGCCGATCTGAATGGTTGGATTGGTCTTCATGGGTGGTGGGTGCTTGGAGTCGATTGTGGAGCCGTGACACGGCCAGAGGAGGATTACTTAAGAAATCCTTACTAAATTAACGGTTCGGTTTCCCGGAGTCAATCCCCGATTTCCCCCCGGGGATCAGAGTTGGCCCCGGAGGGCTATCCGGCCACCGGGCCGGTGGACGCTCCGGGCACGAACTCCGCGTGACAGGGCACGCAGGTGCGATCCTCCCGTCCGCGGGCGATTTCCTCCGCCCAGCGCACGACGCGCTTCACCATCTCCATGTTGTCGACCCGCAGATGGGCCATCTCGGGCCGCAGCCACGGAAAGGTGGGGTCGTGGCTGAGACAGACGAGCGACACGTCCCGCGGCACCCGCAGGCCGTGCCGCGCCAGAAACGAGAGCACACCAGCCAGCCAGTTTGCGTCCTCCACCAGAATCGCGGTGGGAGGCGTGAGACGAAACATATTCTCCAGCAAGGCCATCAGGCCAGCGGGCGTCTCATCCCATTCGGGGGTGTTGTAGGGGCCTGCCGCAGTGCCGCATGCATCCAGTTCCCCGGCCAGGGCCTCGATGTGTCTCGAGGGCTCCGGGTGGCGCATCTCGCGCGAGGAGATGAACACCACGCGCCGATGACCCATTCCGGTCAAGAGGCGGCAGGC
>JAGLDW010001363.1 GCA_023145395.1 Lentisphaeria bacterium
TTCCAGTGAGACATTGCACGCCTTCGGCTTGGTTCGGGGCTGTGACACAGGGATCGGGGTGATGACGAAGGGGGGGGCGAGATTCAGACTGTGGGCGACGGCCATGGTTTCCTCGTCGTCGGCCTCGATGAGCAAGCGGATCTCCAAGCGGTCCTTGGGATAGTCGAGCTTCCCCAGGCTTTCCACGAGTTTTGGCAGAATGTCGCCTTCGTGGTACATGGGGAGGATGACCATGTACTTGGGCCACTCGTCACCAGGGGGCGAGGCCAGTTCGTCCTCCGTGAAATTCATTTCTCCACCGTGTCGAAGGGACGTGTCGATGAGAAGGACACGGTAGACCGTGACAAAAAGATAGAAAACTGTGCAGGCCACGTTGATCCAGAGCAGCTCGGACCGCCAGTCCAGAATAGCCCAAAGAACAAGGAGTGCGGCCAGACCGAGAAAAACACGTTTTTGCCAGGGCGTCAGGACGATGGTGGCCTGTGGGAATCCACGCGGTCCGAAGGGATCGTCGCTCGTGTGTGCTGTTGCATTGAAGAGCTTGCTCATCGGGTGGTCTGCTCCTTGACCAGCTCGCAAAGCCAGAGGCGCCCACGGTCATTGGGTGTGTCAAGCCAAATCGTGCCTCCCTTGGCCCGGAAGGCTTGACGGAAGGCACGTCCGCCGAACCCGTTCATGCGTTCGTTGGAGAAAGCGTCGATGACGGGCATTTGCAGTGACAGCGCTAGTTCCTTGGTGAGGAGCGCTGCGAGACGGGTTGTGTCCGCGGAGACGCCGGGCAGTGTGGGGAGAGCCATGAAGATTGGGCGGACCCCATTGGCGGACAAGGCTTGCGCGAGGAACATCAGTTCGCGGCACAAGAGTTTGGGTTTCTTGCCTGTGCGCAGATCGATGCCCCCCACGGCGAGAAGCGCGGTGGTGGGCTTCTGCTGGATGATCTTTTGAAGACCCTGGATCTTGTGCAGTGTGGGTGCAGCACCTTGTGTTGCCGACGCTTCTGTGTCGATTCGGATAACGGCGTGTCCGAGAGTGTGCCCCAGCCAGCTTTCCGGCAGCAGCGTCGCTTCGGGTCCAGCTCGCACGGCCCAGAAGTCGTCGAGGATGGCGAGCCGCATGCGAGGGGACCCTCCTGGGCGCGGGGGGGGCGGCCGTCGGGGGGCGCATACGGCCACAGCTCGTTGCCCATCGACGTAGAGCCCCTTTCCCCTGGCTTGCAGGTCGAGTACGGTTTTGTCAGATGGGCGAACAAGAAGAATGGCGAGAGGGGAGTTGAGCGGCAACCCGTCGAGCAGGCAGTCGAGTTCGAGAGAGTGTGCCCGGCTCAGCAGTGGTATGCTCAGAGGAACGAGGGGATGTGTCTGTTGGGGGATGTCGAGGAGGGTGTGCGCGAGCACGGTTCCCTTGGTGTCGAGCAATCGCCAGCGTAGCTTGGCCCGTTTTCGTGTTTCCACTGGCAGGGCGGAGGGGAGTTCCACCACGACACGGCCTGACAAGGTGCCGGATGCCGAGATGACGGGTGTGAGAGTCTGCAACTGCAGTTCGGCTCCCATCTGAGGTGCTGCCAGCCACAGGTGCTGTTCGGGTAGAGTGGCCGTGCCAATGGTCTTCTTTTCCTTCTGCAAAGGCATGGTGATGGCGGGTCGTACGCGTCCGGAAAACAAGATCCATCGGTCCTCCGGCAGAGGGGTGCCTCCAATCGCGATGGGTGCGGAAGGCGTGCCGCTGGCGAGCTGAAGCGCATTCAGGATTCTGCCTGTGCCTCGCACGCTGAAGGCATGTGCCTTTGTGACGCGCAGTGTGCCCGTGCTCCCTCCCTGCTGAAGCTCGACTTGAAGAACAGGCGACCGGCGGATGCCGTGCAGGAGTTCTCCGGACAGAGCTGCGGGTGGGGTGCCGGACAAGGCTGTCAGGAAAGAGGGAAGAGTTTCACCGTGTCTCTGCACGACAAAGAAGTCGAGGCGGTGGAGGCCAGGCTCAAGCGGGAGCGCCTCGGACATGCGGCCCCCTTTCTCTCTGCGCGTGCCACCTCGCCAGTGCGAGACAGGGGCGCCATCGACCATGATGAACCAGGCAACCTGATCCGAGTTGGCGCCAAAGGCCCGGAGTTCCTTTTTCCTGCAAAGAAGGTCAGTGGACCAGTGCAGGACAGCCGTAAGGCGTTTTCGTGGCTGTTTCCAACTGTCTTGGCTCGGGACGACACCCATGCCCGCCATGCCGTATGCGTAGTAGGTGCGTTGGCGCCGGGGCCCTGCCATGCGGACCATCTCCTGTGGCGTGAAGGGCCGGGTGGTGAGACGTTGGGACATGCGGCGGAGAAGAACGGGCCGTTTGCTTGCCGTTTTAGCGGCTGGGGGAGTCGCGGCTTTTGGGAGCAAGTAGACTTCGACGGGGGTGGGCTGCTTGGCAATTTTCCCGCGCAGGCGGGTGACCATGACCTCCACGCCGACCATGCGGTCCGCACATAGAATGGGAGACGCGGCCAACGCGGTTCCGTCGGAGAGCAACGCTTTTGCGGCCTTGGCCTCGTTCTGGAACTCGATTGGCACGTCGATGCGCAGTGTGTGCGCCCAGCGTGCAGCGGGCGCGGCGCGCAATCGCACAGCCGCTGCTTTGTCTTGCCAGGCCGTGTCGGCTAGGCAGAGCAGAGAGCAGAGGCAGAGCGGAAGCAGCATTCCTTTAGGGTTGGCGCGCAAAGTTCTTACCATTTTGCTGCTGTTCAAAAACCGTCTGTCTGCGTCATGTACCACGAAGGCCCGTCCTTTTCCAGGCGGACAACATACCGTTTGAAAGCGTGCGTTCATCCGTTTGAAGAAAAAATCTCCATGCGGATCGACCGTTGACCGCACGGGCAACGGCAGGTATGGTAGCACTGCTGTCATTCGTGCCCGGCGCCCCGTTCACACGTCTGAGGAGAGCGAGTATGCATTCTACCTTTTCCGCCCTGTTTTCCCTCGTGGCCGTTTCTTTGGTTCTATTGACGGGCTGCGATCGCGGCAAGACGCCGACGGCGAAGCACCCCGAGGCGCCCACCGCCCGCCCAATCGCCTTGACGTTCTGGCATATCATGAACTACTCCGGTCCGCGGGAGGTGCTGGCTTCCGCCATCCAACGCTTCGAGGCGGAGAATCCCGACACGACTGTGACCATTCAAACCTTCAAAAACGATGCGTACAAAACGAAGCTCGCCATCGAGATGGCGAGCGGCACGCCTCCTGATGTTCTGTTCACATGGGGCGGTGGTCCACTTGCGGAATACGCAAGAGCAGGTCGGGTTCTGGACCTGACTCCACACGTTGAGAAAGACGGATGGCGTCAGAGGTTTATTGACAAGGCGCTGGCCATCTGCATGGCGGACGAGCGGGTCTATGCAGTTCCTCTGGACCTGTCGGCTGTGGTGCTGTGGCACAATCGGGAGTTGTTCGAGCAGGCGGGCGTCACGCCTCCGGCGACTCTCGAGGACTTGCTCGCTGTGGGAAAGGTGTTCCGCGAGCGTGATACCACACCCATGTCGCTGGGCAATCTGAACCAGTGGCCCGGCGCATTCCATTTTGTGTATCTCGCCACCCGAAGGGGGGGAGCACAGTTGTTTCTGGATGCGGCGGGGGGGAAGGGGAGCGCACGCTTTGACAATCCTGCGTTTGCGCAGGCTGGATCGGACGTCAGGCGGTTGGTCGATGCAAAGATGTTCCCCCTGGGATTCAACGGAATCGATGCCGGATCGGCACGGACGAAATTTTTATCGGGCAAGGCGGCGATGTACACAATGGGTACGTGGCTGGTGGCGCGGGTGGTTGCGGAAAATCCCGAGTTCATGTCCAAACTGGATTGCGTGCCCTATCCGGCTGTGAGCGGGGGCAAGGGGGATCCGAGCACAGTGGTCGGCGGCGTGAACTGTGGCTTTGCCGTGAGCGCGGGGTGCAAGCATCCTGAAAAGGCTGTGGAGCTTTTGCGCTACCTGACCGCTCCCGAGGTCGCCTCGGAGTGGTGCGACATTGGCCGCATCCCGGCGTTGCAGGTCACGGCTGAAGACGAGGCGAAGTTGCCCGCGCCCACTCGCAAGGCACTTTCCCTGCTCAAGGCGGCCAAGCGCATCCAGCCGTATTATGATCAGTATCTGCCTCCCCGGATGGCCGTGGAGCACAAGAAGACAACCCAGAAACTTTTCGCTGGCACGATGACTGGCGAGGAGGCGGCCAAGCGTATGGCCGAAAGCGCGGCCAAGCGCGCCGCACAGGCGAGGGGCGACTGATAACTCAGATTTTGGATTTCAGATTTTGGATTGCGCAATTCGCAATCCGTGCCCGAAAACAGCACCGTGGGGGCTGGCGAGTGCTTTGCATTGCCGTTCGCTCTCGCTCAC
>JAGLDW010001364.1 GCA_023145395.1 Lentisphaeria bacterium
CTTGTCTCTGCCCCCCAACCTTGTCCAAAGCGACGATCAGCATCTCCATCGACCATCCCATTCGCGCGGGGGGCCAGCTAGGGACCGCTCCCATAGACGGGGATAACGATGGAGTAGACAGGCTCCGTCATGGTTCCACCTTGATGTCCAGTGCCCCTGCAATCCGCGCTGTCAGCAGATCATAGTCACTCGGCTTCGGGCAGTCGAACAGCGCGAACCCAAGCAGGTTGGCGTTGTGGGTTATGGCTTCCACCTGGTCTCCCGGCGCCTTCGTTTGGAACACCTCGAAGACTTCCGGAACTTGTCGTTTGACCTCGTCCGGCCCAGCCATCGACATCAGCGTGCCGGAACTGGATGCGCCGAAGATGTATGATCCGAATCCGCGAGTGCGCCCAGGCGCAGGAAAAGTCGGCGGAAGCCCCATCGCGATACGGATCGTCTGCTCCTCAATGTCACAACCGGTTGCTCGTTGGATCACGGTCGGAATGCCGTTCCCCCCGTTGCGAGGACTCATTTCGAGCACCACAGCTCGATCCTCCGCGATCATCACGTCGAAATTGAGAGGCCCGCACGTGTAGTCAAGCGCCTTGCATGCCGCCGACAACGCCTCCACCACCCACTGTCGCTGCTCCGCAGTGATGTTGGTCGGCAAACTGTGCCCTCTGACAATGAAACCCTCCATGTGCTTGTGCGTCACGACGGCAAACACGATCCCCCCATCGAACAAAATGGCATCGCCGCCTACTTCGACTCCGGCGACCCATTCCTCCACGCAAACGCGACCAGATCGAGAGAACGAAACCGCATGACCGAAACAGCAGCGGGCCGCCTGGGTATCGAAACGGTCGAGACGTATTACACCTCGCGAGCCCGAGGAATCAACCGGTTTGAACAGGACCGGATACGAGAATTGGCGCACCTCGTCCTCCAGACTCTCCCACGCGCGTCCCGACGCGAAGCGTGGGCATTCCAACTGGTTCCGATGCTGGGACTCCCGAAACAGGTGCTTGTGCGTCATAATCTCGGCTGCTTCGGGCGAAACACCGGGGAGACCCAACTGGGCGCACACATGTCCGACGCTCGGCACTGCAGCGTCCGAGCTGAATGTACAGATGCCATCGATGCCAAGTTCGCGAGCAGCCGACAACACTCCCTCGCGATCGACGATGCTGCAGTCCACGCTCTGGTGTGAATAGCGATGGCCGATGTTGTCCGACGGGTAACCGACCGTGGTGACGTGATACCCCAACGCGAGCGCACGCTTTATCCCTGCGAGCTGGAACAGTCCCGCGCCGAGAATCATGATTCGTTTTTTGCGTGGATTGACCATTGGCTAACAACTCACATTCTGAATTCTAAAAAGAAAGGGCAAAAGGCACCGCAAAACATCACAATATAACAAGCAAACCGTTAAGTGGCAGTATATTATGTCATCACCTAGGTGCCAATGCAACCACCCAACGATAATAAGGGACGT
>JAGLDW010001365.1 GCA_023145395.1 Lentisphaeria bacterium
CTGTACAGCTGGCCAGCGGGCTACCTGCGCGATGTGGAGAGCCGGGACGAATTGAATGACCGCTACCTGAACTACAGCATCAACCCGGCGCATCGTGCGCCGCTGTTCGAGCTGGTTTTCCACGACTGCGTGGTCAACTACTGGTACTGGGGCGCCTGCAACGACTATCTACACGATGTCGCGCCCGAGATCACCGACCGGAAGACGGCCATGAACGTGCTGTACGGCACACCGCCCATGATGTGGGCCTACAAGCACGGATTGAATTGGCGGGAGCCGGAAGACCGGGAGAAGATGCTGATGATCTACCGCAGCGTCTGCAAGCTGCACGAAGTGGTGGGCATGCAGGAACTGATGTCGCACGAATTTCTCACCCCAGACCACATGGTGCAGCGGACGACCTTCGAGGATGGCACGGTCTGCGTCGCGAACTTCGCAAAGGCTCCCTACAAGCTCACAGACGCGCAGGGCACAAGCTTCATGCTGCGCGAAAACGACTTTCATGTCCTCGGGCCGAAGATCGAGCAATGGCGGGTGAGTCGAGTCGATGGCGAGGGAAAGGTGTCCGTGAAGAGCTTCGTGAACACGGGCGAAGTGGTCTTTTTTGACGCGGCAGACGATTTCTTCACAGGCGCTCCGGGTATTGGGGGAAAAGGCAAGATCTGGCTTGCTCTTGAGACGCCGGAGCGCGCCGGGATCACACTCTATCCCGGTAGCTCGCTGTCATTGGATCTTGCGAGTTGGCAACCCGCGTGGAAGGGAGAATCCGCCGTGTTGCTGGTTTTGGATTCCGCGGGTCGACCATGCGCCAGGGGTTCTACCGTGCGCGATGGCAAGCTCGAGCTGCCGGTGGCGGAACGCGCCGCAAACTATGTGTTGCTGGTCGGGTCGGAGGCCAGAAAGGCGGACGTGAATCTGGGCGAGATCGTGATCGAAGCGGATGGGCTGAAACTCGAAACCGAACAAGTCCCCCGGCCTGAGGCACAGCTTGTGGCTGCCGCGACACTGACGAACAACGGGCTTGTGTCGGCAAACGATCTTACGGTCTCGTTCCGGCTGGGTGGTGCCTCGGGAAGGGTCTTGGGCGAGGTATCTGTGCCGACGCTGGCGCCTGGTGCCACTCGGCGGGTGGAGGCACCTCCCTTCCTTGCCGCGCGCGCCGATGGCCGCCGCCGAATCACAGTCGTCGTCACATCTCCCGAGCCATGCACGCAGACCGGACGCGTTCACTTGGAGACACGATTCAGAGGACCGGTCCAAGTCTCCCTCTTTTCCTTCCGCCGTTCGCTGAAACTGCGGATTCCGCAGGGCGATTCGACGGGGGTGGCGGCGGAATTGCCGTTCTCGATCGATGCCTCGGTGGATCCATCGAATCTGCGCGTGCTATTCGCTGATGGTCGTTCGGCACCAGCGCAATTCGAGCCTTCTGCGGAGTCCGCAACCAAGGGCATGCTGGTTTTTCAACTGCCTGCGGGACTGACGGCTGGCGCTGCTTCCTGCCAAGTGCTTGGGGGAGGGCAGGGCGCCGCAGCCCCATTCCCGTTTGCCGGTGAGTTTGAGGTCGCGCAGGATGGATCCAGACTGCGGTTTGACTCCTACTCCGCCTCCCTGGTCAATGGAGTGCTCAAGGACATCGCTGTGAGAGAAGCCGATGGTGGGGAGCGGATCGTGATCCAGCAAATCATCGAATCGTCCAAGGAGACGGGGTGGAGCGCGGAACCGGGTACTGTCGAGGAACTCGTTCTCGAGAGCGTTGGCGCTGTCCGGGCCGTGTTTCGCATGCGCAAGCGGTTGACGGCGGACTATGTGTTGGAGCGACGGTTTCTCTTCTATGCCGATCGTTTTGAGATCCACAGCCGCTGCACACCCGCGAGAACGCTGCTCACGCGGGTGCTTTTCGCGGTGCCCGGCACTGCTACGAAGCAGACGGGTGGCGTTGTCCCCATGGATGGCGCGGGGAATATGGAGGGCTTTGGCTTTCAGAAGAATGACGCACCCGATTGGTACGCCGTGTACGCGCCGGACTATCGCTTTGTCTGCGTGGCGCTTTCCCCCCATGCCGGACTCACATGGTGGGATGAGGGGACTCTGGGCCAGGCGGGGATTGGGCACCCGGCCGCTGTCGAATGGGAGAAACGCCTCTTTTTCGTCACCGCCGAGGGAGCAGAGGACGGCACCTT
>JAGLDW010001366.1 GCA_023145395.1 Lentisphaeria bacterium
AGTGGTGTCGTCGACGTGGTGATCGGCGAGAGGATTTGATGATATGCCCAGCCATATCCCCACTCTGATGCCTCAGAGGCAGTAAGGTAGTCGGCAGCCACGTTTGGAGTGTTATAGAACTCATACGCGACTTCGAGCATTCCCATCAGACAAGCGTCCAGACCAAGATTCTCGACACGTCCCCGAGTCGAGTTCTCGATCCCAAAGGCCGCTTCCTTGGTCGTCAGATAGTCACTGTCGGTGTCGTCCGAGCAGATTCCGAGCAGATCATCCTCCTGAATATCGGCCCGTGAGGCTTCTTCCAGCGAAGGCTTCTCGACATTGAGCAGCGGCTGAGCGGATCCACTCAGTGGAAGCTGAATGTCGCTCAATTTGCCGTCGATCGATACGAATGCTGGAGGGATGTTGATCGGTTCATCAAACATCTCTGATTTCGGCGCCCAGCCCGAGCCGTGGTTCCATAGGATCAATCCATAGTAGTCCGAATCAAAATAGTAGAACACCCAATCGAGGAAGTTTGTCAAGGTTGACTGGGCCCCCATGTTCTCCTCGGGGCCGCCTGGCGATGTCCATTTGTTAACGCCAAGCGTGTAGGTCGCCAATGAGCCTTGGGTACCATCCGGCTGCACCCAGTAGATATATGTGTCGTTTGTCCCAGGCTTGTCCCACAGTACGATGACATCAAGCGCGGATCCGCTAGAGACAAGCGCTGTCTCAATCTCATCGAAATCTAGGAAGTCCGGATCAGATGGGGTTCCGCCGCCGAGGTCATTGTCAGCCGCCAAGTACACCATGATCGTCCACTTCTTGGAACTGACCGGACCGCCGCCGCCTGTGAACACGGCTTCGACACTCTTATTGCCGTCGAGGATGACCATTGCCGGATTGTCCGAGCCGGACAGATCGCCGGTCCAATTGCTGAACGAGGATCCCGGCGCAGGCGTCGCACTGACAAGCACGTGTATCCCCTGGGTCAGTGCCCCAGTTCCGGGGAGGGCCTGAACCGTTCCGGTCCCCGCGCCACTTGTCGAAGTCGACATCGTGTAAGTGGACGTCGTCGGAACGATGTTGTACACCGCGCACTTCAGGATGTCATAGCCCGACGGCATGCCAGACGGGAGGCTGTACCAGCCGTAGGATGATGTTCCCCAGCCGTAATTCAGGTGATAATCGTCGCTTGTTGGGTGATAGCCATCGACAAGGATCGAGTGACCTCCACCTGTTGAGTTGGTGATCCCCATCTGTGCCGGCTGCGCCTGCATCATGTTGCTCTTCAGGTCGTTGAAGAAGGCCGTCTGAGTGATGAAGTACGGACTGCTCGTTGTGTAGGTCGGATCGTAGGTGCGTAGGTCGGCCGAATGGTACCCCCACCGCTGGGGGGGAGCCGAAAAAGGAATGGTGGAGCCAGCAAGAGCCGCGGCTACAGACGATTGACTAGCTCCCGATCCCGCAGAGGAGTAGTTCATCCGAACCGACACCCCGGCAGCAAAGCTCAAATCGGCCTTGACTGCGTCCGAGGGGCTACAGTTGTTGTAGTTCAATCCGGAGAAATTTGCCGTCGCCGCCGTGATCGGAATCGTCCTTGTCCCGTAGCCATCGTTAAGGTCTATCGATGAAGTATAGTCGTCGGACGCCTGGAACGTAACCGATGTCGGCGTTTGCCAGTAGTTCAGAATCTGTGCCAACGCAGTCGCAACACACCCGACCACGCAACGGTGCGTTCCAACTGGCGGTTCATTTGGGTCCATCGGGCAGTCATCCCAATAGGGCGATCCTTGACTCCACGGGTCGAGCGTCCACGGGCCGTACACACCAACTTCGTATGTTGCTCGATCGGGCACACGAGTTCCGCGATATTCCTCCCATCGCCACTCGTTGTCGGCGGCCACTCTTGCGTCCATCTGTCCATCTTGAGCGGCACGCAGGCGGTTTGCCATGTCCTGCCGCAACATGTCCAGAAGGATATTCTCGGTTGATTCCTCCCACAAGAACGTGCCGGTGAATGAGTACGCAACGATTGGCACGATCTGCGTGTCAGCTGTGACAACGATGTATCCAGATGGTTTAAGTTCGAACACGTATGCCAACGTATCGAGCGACGCGCCATCAGTAAGGACGTTTACCTCAGCTATCCAGGCATCTGCCGGGATGCCCAGCGCCGCTCGGTAGATTTCGCTCTTTGCTTGCTCGTAGCCGATGAATGCGTCTGCGACAGACTCAGCGGTTCCCATGG
>JAGLDW010001367.1 GCA_023145395.1 Lentisphaeria bacterium
AGGCCGGGCATGTGCGGACTCCGCACGTCATGGACTCCGCCGCCGTCGTTCTACGCAAATGTGCCGCCGTGGCTCTCGATGATCTGGATCAGACTGTCGCGGTGGACTGCCATTCTGTCATGCGCGTTGGCACCCCAGGCTTCGACGTTGAGGCGCAGTTTGGGTTCGTTGCCAGAGGGGCGGACTACAAACCACCAGCCGTTATCGCTTCCTCGGAACTCGTACTTGAGATCCGAGCTGGAGATCGTCTCCAGGTTGTAGGGAGTCTCGCTGGAAAAGGCCCGGTCCAGTCCGAGTTTGGGATCCAGGCGGATTTCAACGCGGCGCATGGCATCGGCCACGTATTCTCCGACAAGCGCGCCGATGGTTTTCTGAGGGTCATCAAGATCCTTGAAAACAGCATTGAGCTCTCCGCTCCATGCATATTTTTCCCGCCACTGCGCCAGTTCCCTGGTCAGGTCTATGCTCTGGGACTTCATCTCGAGGGCGATGGTGATCATCTGCAGCGCGGTCAGCGTTCCGCTGTCCACATGGAAGAATTCCGGATAGAAGTAGTGCCCGCTATGCTCCCCTGCGAAGACCACGTCATCCGTCAGGCTAGGGTGTCGCATGAGCTGTTTGATCTTGCCATGTCCAACGGGGGTGTCCAGCACTTTGACGCCTGGAAGAGGAAGCAACTTGTCGAGCACAAGCTGGCTGCAGCAGATATTGCGCAGGATCAGCTTGCGCCCAGTGCGTTTCTTGCACATCTTCCGACCCACCAGGACGAGAATCTGCGAGCCAGTGATTTCCAGCCCCTCGGAATCGACGAACCCGGCCCGATCGCCATCGCCATCGAAACCGACACCAAGATCGGCTTGCTCTTCCCGCACCATCTTTCCCAGTGCCTCGACGAACTCGGGAAGAAGAGGATTCGGGACGTTTCCGGTGGGAAAGTTCCCATCGGGCACACCATTTTTCTCGAGGACTCGGATGCCCTTCTTCCGAAGCGTTTTGGCAATGGGTTCGAACGCGTGCCAGCCAACCCCGTTTCCAGCGTCAACCACCACAGTCAGGAGTGTTTCAGATGTGTTTGGGCGATTCTGCCAGCCGGACAGCTCGAGCATCATCCTGGCATATGCTTCCCCGACGTCCTCGCGCACCAGTTCGTCGAGCCGTGTCGGTTCGCGGAGACACGCGGGTTTGGCGAGACGTGCAGAAACATATGCCTGAAGCTCGTCCAGATCGGTGGTTCCGAGAGGGCGGGCACCACTGTACACAAACTTGATTCCATTGTATTCGGGGGGGTTGTGCGAGGCGGTGATCATGGCGCCACCCGCAAACCGCTCCGCCTCGGCTCCCACCGTGAAGTAGATCTGCTCCGTGGAGACCAATCCGAGAAAGACCGGTTCTCCGCCTCCCGCAAGGATGCCGCGCATGCATGCTTGGGCTAGTTCCGGCGAACTGAGACGGGCGTCGTGCCCCACGGCGACCGTTGGTCGCGAGCCGGTGCGGCGCACGAGCTGGGCGGCGAACGCCTGTCCGCAGCGCGCGACCAGCTCGGCGTTCAACTCAGTGGGGAAGATACCACGGATGTCGTCGCGCTTGAAGACCTCCTCCACTTGGACGGCACTGATTGTGTCGAGGGTTGGCATACCTACATTCTCATATTTTGAATTTGCAGTTTTGGATTTTAGATCTTATGAGCCAAAGCGTTACGAAACGCTTCTGTTGCTGTAATAGACTATCTACCAGCTTCTTGGAGAAATCTGAAATCAACAATCTGAAATCCAAAATGTGAGTGCGTTCCTACCGTGAGCGTCAAGCTTCCTGCAACTACGTCCCTTCACACATCGACATGCTCTGCGACCGAGTTTGCGAGGGCCGCAGAAGAAATTTGATACCATGTTTCCGTCTCTCTCGGTTCACGATGCCGACGACGATTACGGTTCACGATGGCGGACAGCGCTTCCCGCATCGTATTCCGTAATCGTCGCCGTAATCGTCGGACCGGTCATCATTTTAAAGACGCATCAATGCGGTTCGTAGGTGTCCGAGCCCTTTTCGGCGAGAGGCGTGATCCAGATGTTGCGGTAGCAGACGAGGTCGCTATGGTCCTGCAGGAGGATGGGGCCGGGTTCTTCCACCTTTTCGTCGAGGGGAGCGCCCGTGACGCCTGCGAGCTGCACGTTGTTCTGGATGACGATGCCATTGAGCAGGACTGTGAGCCTGGCGGCTTCGACAACGGCGTTGCTCTCATTGCACCGTGGCGCGCGGAAAATGATGTCGTAGGTCTGCCACTGCATGGCGGGAGCACAGGCGTTCTCGAGCGGGGCGAACTGATTGTAGACCGCTCCGCAATCCGCCTTGCCCGGCGAAGCCCAGCCGGAGGAGTCGAGCACCTGAATCTCGTATCGGCCTTGGAGAAAGACTCCACTGTTGCCCTTTTTCTGCGCCGTGGCCTCGGGCATGTCGGGACAGCGGAACTCCAGATGAAGGAAGAAGTCGCGGAACCGCGACTTTGTCATGATGTCCTTTTTGCCGGGCACCACATGAAGAACCCCGTCTTCAACCTTCCATTCCGCAGGTTCGCCGCCCCGCTTTGTCCAATTGGACACATCGACATTGTTGAATAGCAATTGCGCGTTTTCCGGTGGGCAGGCACCCAGAGTGCTGATCATGATCTGTCTCCATAAAATTTGACCGGATCAACAGGATTGACAGGATGAAAACGAGGAACGGTCGTGGACGGTGGCCTCCAGCGATTTTCCCTGGCGGCGGCGCACCGCCGTTTCTCCACAGAACCGAGGCGTTGCCCCATCCTGTTCATCCTGTTCATCCTGTTCATCCTGTCAAGTTCACGTCTTTCCGTTTCAGAATCCGAACTTGTTCTTATCTCTGTGCTCTCTGTGCTCTCTGTGGTAGAAAAAGTCAAACTCTGAAAGTCTTCTCAGGTCAGCGCAGGTCGTTCCAAGCTTGCAGGCAAAGATCGAACAGGTCCTGGACTTGCTCCACCTCGAGGCAACTGAAGGCGATGCGCAGATCGGTTTCGCCGATGGCGATGGTGCCGACTCCGTAGGCGTCGAGCAAGCGCACACGCAGATCCTCCGCGCTGACGCCGTTGACCTTCAGGCACATGAAGTAGCCACTGTTGAAGGGGTACGGAGTCCAGGCTTCGGCGAACTTGGGATCGGCAAGCACTCTCTTGACTTCGAGCGCTCTGGCCTCCATGGCTGCGACTTTGGCCGCGCGCTGTTCGTAGAAAGAATCGCTTAGGAGCGCGTCGCAGACGATTTTCTGGGAGAGCCGGGAGCAGTTGCTGATCATGCCGCGCACGCAACCGCCCGTTTTCTTCATGAGCGCTTCGTAGAGCGGGCCGTCGGCATCCGCGCCGGCGATGGAGTAGGTGAGGAAGCCCACGCGCAGGCCCCACACATAGACCTCTTTGGTGGCGGCGTCCGCCTTGACCGCCAGCAACCTGGGATGGACGCCAGCCAGCTTGGTGAAGAGCGATTGCTTCATCACTTCCTCGCCGTAGAAGAGTCCGAAGTAGGCGTCGTCGGTGATGGCCACGATATTGGTGCCGCCCTCGGCCGCTTCGATGAGCGCCTCGGCGATCGCTTCGCCTTCGGCCTCCGTCGGAGCATATCCAGTGGGATTGTTCGGGAAGTTGAGCAGGACGACTACCTTCGAACGCTCGGCGCAAGCTGCGGCAAGCGCAGCCTTGAAGGCGTCGATGTTGAAACCGTCCCCATCAAAAAAGGGAAACTGGCGAATGTCCGCGCCGCGGCGGAGTTCGAGGATCAGGCGATAGTTGCCCCAGATCTTGTCGGGAAGAAGCAATATGTCCCCTTCATCGACGAAAAGATCGCCCAGCAAGGCCAGTCCATGCGTGAGTCCATTGGTGACCAGGGGCAGGCTCATGGCCTTCCCCACCAGGGCGGGATTGTCGTGCAGCAGCTTTTCACGCCAGGCATCGCGCACGTCGAGCACACCGTCCGACGGGGCGTAGAGCAACGCTTCGTTGGGCGTGAGACCGGCCAGCGGCGCCATCACGCTGGGGAGGGACATGGCCATGCCATTCTCCAGGGCGGTTCCAATCGTGGCGTTGTACTTGGTGGCCTTTTTCTTGGCCTCGCCCGACTGGCTGAGAATGCCTTTCGGGAAGTACAGGCTCTTGCCCATGTCGGAGAGCATCTCCAAGACATGCGGGTTGACGGCGGCGATGGCCTCGTTGAGTTCGACTGCGAGGGGATTCATGTATGGACCTCTGGTTGTCTTCCGGTGGGCTAGCCGTTTGTGGCGTCCTCAGGAACGCTTTTGCGGTGCATCTTGATCGCGATATGCAGGAATATACCGCCAGTCCGCGCGCGCGTCTCCCCCCCGTTGTTTTCCTGACACGCAGGGCGTGGCTCTGCGGGGACAATGCCATAAAGTCTCTCGCGTGCCGTGTCCGGAAAGCGGAGAAAAGTAGGTGCACCGGGTCTGTTGCATCCAGGTCCACCGGGCCCAACGGAGAGCGGGAGTCATTTCACCATCAAACGCATGCGTTTGATGGTGACCTTCACGCCAGCGACAGTGCAGGGGTCGAGGCGCAGACCCCGGATGATACCACGCCAGCCGGGGTGGTCTCCGACGACGAGCACGTGGGTTTGCTCCGGCGCATCCGTCAGTTCCGCCCTTACAAAGGCTCGTCCGTTGCAGGGCGCCGTTCCGGTCGCCCAGAACAGGAGCACGCTGTCGAGGGGACGCGGCGGATCCAGCGAGAGAGTCACTTCCACCGCCCGGAAGCGTTTGGCGGGCAGTTCGAGTTCATGCGACATGAAAGCGGGGTCGTGCGTGGTGCTTTCCGCCGTCATGCCGTCCGCTGTGCATGCGAGGTTTTCGAGCCCCATCATTGGATACCATCCGCAGGCCTTCCCCTCCTTTTCGAAGTCCCATTCCGTGCGTTGCGCATCGATGCTTTCGAGGTCGAAGTCATAGGGGCCAAGGCCCACGTCGCGGGGTCCGACGGGGAGGGGCGCATCTCCTTCGCAGAAGACATTGTGCACGGCTTGCAGCATGCCGAAACCCCATTCCGCGCAGGGCTCGATGTAGCTGCCCTCCGTCCACTCGTTCCAAGGCCCGAGCACTAGGACGTTCTCGTCGTTGCGATCCATCCATTTCTTGGCGTCCTGGAGATGCTGGCGGAAGCGTTCTGGAGTTCGATTGTGAATGACGAGCGTCTTGTCTCCGTGTCGGGGTCGTGCATCCCAGCCAGTGTCGGCCACGGGCCAGAAGCGCAGGCCGGCGTCGCGGGCCGAGGCGCCTACCGCATCCCAGGCACGAGGAGCGCGATCGACCACGAGCGAGAAGGGGAAGTAGCGGGAGTCTTCCGCGACGTTGCGGCAGTCGCTCCACCAGTGGTAGCGCGTCGCGCCCGTGTAGCCCTCGTCGGCCAGTTTCTGGCTTGGTGCCTGATTCATGGAGTAGAAGCGGACGCCGGGCAGTCCGGCGGCCTCTGCCATCTCGTCGGAGATGCGCAGCAGCCTTGCGGCGCCGTCGCTTCCGCCCATGTCACGGCGGATGTTGCCGGGACTCCAGATCACCACCAGGGGTTTTCCGTCGATGCGCAGGTACTCTGGCGTCTTGAAGTAGTTGTCGATCCAGTAGCGCGTGACAGCGCGCCAGTCCTCTTCGGAGTGTGTGTTCGGGCGATTGTGGTTGGCCCACATGACAGCCCACTTGAACTGGTTGCGGAAGCGGCTCTTGGAGAAGGCGTTGAGCCAATGCAGGTTGTGTCTGCGCCCTGCGGCCCAATACCAGTCCACGAGGAAGAAGTTGACGCCATGCTCGACGGACCACTTGATCTGCCAGTCGATGCATTCGGGGTTGCCCTCGTCGTAGTATCCCAGCACGGGCTTGGCAAAGGGCGCGGTGCGTTCCAGTTGCCGCCACTGCCGTGCCGAGCCGAAGCCGGGGTAGTAGTAGGAGCCGATCATGTACTTTGTCTTTGCGGGCTTCGGCGGGGGAGTTGTTCCGTCGCTTATCCCTTTGTATGCGGGCAACGCCTTCATGGGGCGACTCGTGACGATGAGAGCTTCCCCGTTCCCCAGATTGATCTCGGCTTGGATTGGGAAAGCGCCTGCCTTGATGGGCTGGACGGTCAGCAGGATGTCTTTGGGAATGTGTGGGAGCAGCTCGAACCCGGCTGTGGCTTCGGAACGTGCGGCGATGACGCCAAGCTGTGCCGCGCCTCGGAATGAAATGCTGGAGACCTTGGCGTTGGTGCCGCCGTCGTTGAGCAAGCGAAGCAGAAATGTGGCGGGGCGCCCGACGCGGTTGATGGCGTTCTCCTGCGCGAAGGTGAGAACGTGCACGTCCGGTTCTAGTGACTGTTCTGAACTGATTGCCACGCCGTGGAGGGCGGCAGGCACCCCATTCTGCGTGGTCACGCTGATTTCGAGCATGAGCAGTCGACCGCTCCAGTTCTTGCGCTGGGACATCTCGAGATCGACGCGATGTCGCCTGCCGTCGGGACCGAGAAACTTCCAGAGATCCTGCTGGCCGTTGGCTGAATCCGTGGCCCAGCGCACGCGCAGGAGGCTCTCCGTCGGCACGGTGAGGTCGATGGTAAGCCAGCGTTTTCCTGCCAAAGGAGTGGCGATCGCGGGTGCGCGCCACGTGTTGGTGTTTGCGCGGTGCCATCCGTTGGGCGTGCCATCGGTTTCGTCAAGCCACTCCGCCGTCTCGACGGTTGGTCCCGCATTCGACGGTTCGACGATGCGAATCCAGTCCACCTCGGTCGTGGCATTGCCTGGGGGATCGAAGCGAAGGCGGATGATCTTTCCCTCCGTATGCCAGTAGGGCTTGAGTTTGACCACCTGCCAGACATCCGCTTTCTTGATCTTGTAGGATATGATCTTCTTCGCGGTGAAACCTGAAAATTTGCCCTCGGTCGTGTTTGTGTAGAACAACTCTCCCGTCCCGTCGCGGGAGCAGCGCACTCGTGCCCAAAGTTCGTGGAAGGGTGTGGCCGGGAGACCGAAGAGGGGGCTGACCAAGTGGGGGTCGTGGCCTTCGGCCGTGCCGCCGATCGCTCCGTTGGCGATGGCCAGCTTTGCCAGGTGCCGACCCGGCGTCCAGCCCTGGGCGCTGCCATCATTGAAGTCCCATTCGCGCACAATTCGGTACTCGGCGGCGAGCAGCGTAGCGGCAGCGAGCGTGATCAGCACGGAGAACCGGCTGGGGCGGAGTGTCATGATGGTATATACCTTTCCTGGCACGAGCAGAGTCCAGCAACATCCTGAATGTGCGAACAGTGGTTCGGGGCGACTCGTCTCGTAATGGCTCTATAGTGCCGAGGCATCTCGGCGCGGTCCGCGCCGGACCACAAGCCGCGTTACTTATGGCCATTGTCTCCAAACTACCACTATCATGCGTGAACAGATGTTACAAACTTGGAGCCAGAAACTTCCACACATGCATCCCAATTGCACCGAGCGCGAGATCCCGAAAGACGCGCCAGGTCTCTGCCTGCGGGCGGTCGATTTTCTCCCGGGACGTACGCCCTCCGAGGCGATCGAGGCGGCGATTGCGTCCGCCAGAGATCCAGGATCGGCGACTGCGATTGTGCTGGACACGCAGGACTGGCTTATCGACGAGGCGGTTCTGTTGCCGTCGAATGTGGAACTGGTCATCGACGGCTGCACGCTCAAGCTCGCCGACGGCGTGTTCGACAACATCATCCGGGTTGCCGGGATAGAGCCGGATGCTGCAACCCCCAACGGCGTGTGTGCAGCGGTCGAGCCCACCGAGGATTTCCGGATCACGGGTCGCAACGGCGCGGTGATCGAGGGGGCGGACAACCCGTACAAGGCGGCGAACCCGAAAACTGGTGTTGTCGAAGAGTGGACGGGCGACTACTTCGGCTGGCGCACGGTTGGCATCTTGCTGTCGAGAGCCAGCCGCTATGAGATATCCGGCTTCACCATGCGGAAGACACACTGCTGGGCGATCTCCCAGGAACAGTGCTCGCACGGCCATCTGCACGATATCGTGTTCAATACCGAGGTGAAGAATGGCGATGGCATCGACTTCAGAAACGGATGTTCGTTCTGCCTCGTTGATGCCATATCGGGAACTACCAGCGACGACACGGTTGCCTGCACCGCGTTGAACGGCGGCTACATCACCCCCGAGTCAAAGTACATCTATCCGATGCAGCCGATGGGATTGGATGCTACCGGGGATGCGGCTGACATTCACGATATTGTCATACGAAACATCCGCACGGGAGGGAGGCATCACGGGGTGATCTGTCTTGCCACGGCCCCCTCGGTCTATAACATCGTGATTGAAAATGTGCTGGAGGAAGCCGTGTCGTCGCGCGAGGCTTGTGTCAAGATCTACACAGGGTATGGCAGCGGGTACCGGAACGGGAATCTGAGGAACATTTCCGTCACGAACGTAGTTTCCAGAGGAGCGCGCTTTGCCGTCATGGTCAAGGCCGCCGTCAAGGATGTGCAGTTTAGCGACATCCGGCAGCTGCGGGATGACGCTGCGACGCATCTGTTCGAGGGCGAGTCGGAGAATCTCAGCATCGACACCGGGATCTACGCCTCGTAGGCGGTCCAGAAGCGCTGGCCCCATTCGGAGTCGCGGTCGTCCCAGTCGTCGCGAAAACGGAAAAGCTCCGCCCGCAGTTCGGCAAGCTTGCTCGCGTGGGCGGGGCTGTCCGCCAAGTTGACGAGTTCGCACGGGTCGTTGACCAGGTCGAAGAGCTGGGTCATGGTGCGCCGGCCGCCCTTCACGTATTCAACTAGCTTGAACTGGCGGTTTTTGACGGCTCGCTGTGTGTCGGTGTAGGCGAAGTAGAGCGTGTCCCGCACTGTGGCGCTGGCATCGGCGAACACGGGGGCGAGACTTAGCCCCTCGACACTGTCGGGCACTTTGATGTCGAGCAGATCGCAGAGCGTGGGGAAGATGTCGAGCAGGTAGGCATAGGAATCGGTGAGCACGCCCTGCGGCACTCCGGGACCGGCGAGAACGAGCGGCACCCGCACGCTATGTTCGTAGCAGTTCTGCTTGCCCATCAGCCCGTGCTGACCCAATGCGAGACCGTTGTCCCCCGCAAAGACGATGAGAGTGTTGTCCAGCTCGCCCCGGGTCTCGAGCACTGTCATCACACGCCCAATCTGCGCGTCGAGATGGGTGATCATGGCATAGTATTCGGCGATGTGCCGCCGTGTCTCTTCGGGAGTGCGCGGAAAGCCGGCTAGCTGCTCGTCGCGGATGTGCAGGGCGCCAGTGTCGAAGGGATGACCTCCCATGAAATTCTCCGGGAGCTTGATGGTGTCCGGATCGTACATGGCCAGAAATTCGGGGGGCATGGATCTGGGGTCGTGGGGTGCCAGAAAGCTCAGGTACAGGTAGTAGGGGTTGTCGGCATCGTAGCCGTCCAGGAAGCGCAGCGCGGCTTCGGCGACCATTTCGCTGGAGTGTTTCCCCGCATTGATGTGGTCGGCGCGCCGCCACTTGACCTGGCTGTCCGTCTGCCACCGTTCGATCCACGGCAGCGCCCCCTTGTACTCGCCTTCGGGATCGTAGTGGAAGGCGGGAACATTCCAGTGGTCGGCCATGCCGCCGAAGAAAATGTCGTCGCCGTCGCTGAAGCTGCGGTGGTAGGCGCGGGCGCCATTGTGCCACTTGCCGGTGCCAAAGGTGCGGTAGCCCGCAGCGCGCAGCGTTTCGCCAAGCATGGCATGTTCGTCGGGAATGCTCTGTCCGGCTCCCTCGAGGTGGAAAAGCGTGCGTCCGCTATTGAGCATGGCGCGGCTGGGCATGCATACCGCACCAGAGGTGCCGCAGGGGATATGCGCATGCGTGAAACTGATTCCGCGCTCCACCAGACGATCGAGGTTCGGCGTGATGATCTCTTCATTTCCGAGCGCGCGGATGGTGTCGAAGCGCTGGTCGTCGGTGAAGAAGAACACAATGTTCGGGCGGCGGGTGCTCACGGTTCTGCTCCTGCGTGCGGTCCGGTTGTGGCAATCGGAAATGACTCGTCGGAATGCGCGACGAATCTACTGCCCCCAAGACCTTTTCCCAGAACTCCGCACATCCTGGCACCACACCCTCAGATGCAATAGTCCTGGATGACTTGGCGGCCCGAAAGCAATTTCAGAGCCGCATCCACCGCGCTTCTGGCATCTGTCTCCTCAGCCA
>JAGLDW010001368.1 GCA_023145395.1 Lentisphaeria bacterium
TCAATGCCCTACACCCTCCTAGAGGTCCGGCCGGAAACCCTCACACGGCTGCAAATCACGAATGAGACGCAATCTGTAACGCCGTAAGTCCTTGAAGTAGAGGGACTACGACTTCGGCCTTCCGGCGCCACATCTCGCACCTCCTCGCAATTTTCGCTTCGAGGGGGGTTTCCGGCCGGGCCTCTAGCCCACCCACATCACGCAGATCGAGGTGTTGTCGCACTTGGGCGGCTTGGTCCAGCGCCCCGTGACACCATCTCGGTAGGCTTCGACATAGCACCCCTCCTCGACTCGAGCCCGGTTGAGACGCTCGTGGACCTGAGGATAGGCTTTCATCTTGAGATCCATCGGCAGCTGTTCCCGCTGGGCCCGTAACAACCCACTGACATACTTCATCCGACGCTCGCTGTGGAGGAGCAGATCTCGGACAAGGTTTTCCGGCGTCGTGTTCCGTGCCATCTCGATCAACTCTTCGGGCGAAAAGAGATCATCCACGCCGTCGGAGTAAAGAAAGACCCTGTCGCCTCTTTCCAACACCATCGGCAGATCTTCCTTCCGATAACGCTTCAAGGCCAATTTCGGTGCATTGATCGAGTTTCGGACCAGGTTGCGGTGCAGACTGTAGGCCATCAAGTCCGTCAGCGGGAGCTTCGGATCTTCCAGGTTGGGTTCGGCAATGACCGACTCGCCAATGGTTCGAAAACGAATGTTCCCTTCTCTCGAGCAGACGAACAACCTGCAGTCTCCGATCTGGCGGACATCGAGCGTTCTCCGACCGTCTTCCTCGGTATGGATCAAGGCGCCGACAAAACAGGCATCCGGCATGCCCGGGCCCGGATGCTGCGTGACAATCCGGCGTTGGGTCCGCCTCAGGGCAATCTCGGTTATATCGGGCGAGCTCATCTCCGCAAGTTCCCGCAATATTTCGGCAATGCCGCGCAGTTGACCAGACGCAAGCTCTCCACTCTGAAGACTTTCGGCGTTGACCGATTCCAGCGCCGAACGAATCAGTCGACCCGGGGCGTCAATGTCATTTTCGTTCGACCACTGGGAGCGCCATCGTGCCAGGATTCTCCGTACGAAGTCCCGATTGGGCAGCTGCCACAGAACGGTCTCAATCTGGTCCTTGACCAGGTGGGATATCTCGGCATCGACATCGGCATCCGGAGGCCGGACCACCCGGACCAACTCCTCGGACAGGAGCTGGGCCGCAAGGTCCCCGCGTTCACGACCGCCCATACCGTCGACGACGAACAACGCAATATCCGGACCGTGTTCTCCATCGACTTCCGCCAGGGCCACCCGGTCCTCGTTGACGCTCTTGTAGCCGTAGCCATGGTGGGATGCCGATACCAGAAGATCACCAGAGCGTGTCCGCCACTGAACAATCGGCGAGGCGCCCAGGGGCCCTGAACTGTCCTCTCCGAAGATAAACCCGTCCCGGGGCAGAAGATCCGTGCCGTCAGTATGTGAATGCATCAATCAGTCACCATTCCGTAGTTTCATTCTACGCTGTCTTTGACCAGAGGCAATTCAGGATTACGAAATTCCAACCCCGGCCTTCGGGGGCGCTTTGAGGATTACGGAGAATCCTGGGTCACCGATCGCCCCCGCTCGGCGCATTTCC
>JAGLDW010001369.1 GCA_023145395.1 Lentisphaeria bacterium
GGACGTCCCGGACCGCGAGCATGCCGGGAACAGCCCTCGGTCCCGGAGGTCCCGAGCCACTGGTTCACACTGCAGGCGTGGCGGGTAGGAGGAGACGAAAGACACTGCCCCCCCCCGGCGCGCTCTGCACGTCCACATGGCCTCCATGCAATTCTGCGATGCGGGCGACGATAGCCAGACCCAAACCGCTCCCTTCACCACGCGTCGCGGCGGCGGGGCCACGGACGAACCGCCGGAAGATGCGATCCCGCTCCGACGGCGCCACCCCGGGTCCCGTGTCACTCACGAGAATCCGAACCTCATCCTCTCCCGACTCCACGGCAACTGCGACTCGTCCCCGTACCGGTGTGTAGTGCAGGGCGTTCTCCACGAGATTGGCCACTGCCTCGCGAAGTTGTGCCGCGTCCCCTATCACCACTGCGGAGTCCGCACAAGGCAGAAACCGCAACTCAATCTCGCGTTTTGAGGCAAGCGGGGAGTGCATGGACACGACTTGCTCGGCAATCTCGTTGGCACACAACCGCTCCCATCCGCCCCCGTCCATGTCCGCCTCCAGGCGAGAAAGGCTAAGGGTTTCGTTCACCAACGCTTCCATACGCGCGGCCTGCCGCCCAATGATGTCTGTGAACTCGCGCTGTTCGGGGGGAAGTGTCTCCGCAAGATCGAGCATCGTGTCCGCCGTGGATCGGATGATGGCGATGGGTGTCCGCAACTCATGGCTGGCGTTGGCCACCAGTTCCCGACCGAGAGTCTCGGCCCGCTTCGCCTCGGTGATGTCCCGGAGCGCGAGCACGGTTCCCTCCCCCTGCCCCACAGGGCGCACACTCACATGCAGAACGCGCTCCCCCCGGGTGAAGTCTCCCACTTCCAGATCCTGTGGTTGATCGACCTCCAACGCCGCGATCAGACTGGGGGCGCAACGCGTCGGCAGCGTGTCGGCAGTCAGGCATGTCCCCGGCTCTAAAACACTCTCGTCAAGGAGTGCGGACGCGGCGCGATTCGCTAGCAGAATACGCTGGTCACCATCCAGTGCCAGCACACCGTCGGCCATGGTCTGGACAATGGCCAGCGCCTGGTTTCGCTCATGTTTCAATGCGGCCACATTGCCCTGCAACGCGCCGCGCATGGAGTTCAACGCCTCACCCAGTCGCCCGACCTCACCCGGCCCTCCCGCTACATCGGCAGCGGAAAAGTTGCCGTCCGCGATGCGTTCGGCGAGTGCCGTCATGCGCTCGACAGGCCGTGCGATGCGCCGGGACAACCAAGCCGTCACGCAGACAGCCAGCACAAGCGCGGACACCGCCCCAAGCACAAGAACGCCTCCCATTCTGCGGGTTTGCGTGCGCACGGGGTGAATGGGCAACGCAAGTCGCACGGTGGCGGGTCCTGCGGTCCCGAGGCGCACTGGCAAGCGCACGGTGACAGTGTCATTCAAAGGGGCGTAGTTCCGAAGCAGCTTTTCCTGCCGGGCGCGGATTCCAGGAACGCATTCGGGGCGGGCCCGGGCATGGCAGCGCAGACTCATTGAGTCGGCCATCACCCGCCCGCCCGCGTCGATCACGGACACACGCCCCTGAAACGGCCTGTTCAAGTGCTCGCAAATCTGGTCCAGACCCAGGCGATTTCCTTCCTCGGCTGCCTGACGCAGCGCTTCGGACGACTTTTTCACAGCAGTCTCCAGCGTGCGGGTAGCACGCGAGACGTAGCCACTGCGGACGACCAGATATGCAAGCACCCCCACCAACGCAAATCCAACCACAACCACAAGGCCATGGGCTAGGAACAGGCGCGTCGAGAGACAGGGCCCGTCGGAGGTTGATGCGCGCATATGCATGCCTCTACCCTACGCCGCCACAGAGCGCCCCGCAATGGAGAATGCAGTTGTATTTGGTCTTTGCACAGGCGAAGTTCCGGAATGCGCGACATCTTCAACGACAGGGACGTGGACAAAGCCGTCGCCCGTGGCGGTCTGGCGGACTGTGGCCGCCTCCAAGTCCGGTTGCCTGGCGTATTCGGATTCTGCGGAGGCGTTTTGCGCGCATTGCGACTGCTGGACGAGGCGCTGGACGCCCCTGGCGACAGACGGATCTGGCTGCTGGGCGAGATCATCCACAACGACACGGTCAACAACCATTTCCGCGACAAGGGTGCCCGCGTGCTCAGCGAAAGGGACGCCGAGACGATCTTCGACTGCGCCTCGCCGAACGATACCGCCGTCATTCCCGCATTCGGTTTGCCACAGGACCTCGAGATGCGCGTGCGCGCCTTCTTCGAACCGCAGGGGGTGGTGGTGGACACCACCTGCGGCTATGTGAAACGAATCTGGAGATTCGTGCAAGACATGGCTGCGGAACACCGCACAGTGCTGGTGCACGGGAAGCCCAGCCATCCTGAAACGCGCGCGATCCTCTCCAGGGCGCAGGCGGCCGGCGGCGCGGCCATCGTCATCCCCACAGTGAAGGACACCGCCCGGGTCGCGAACGCGCTCGTCTCTGGCGCCTGCGGCGACCTCCCAACCGAGTGGATCGGCAGTGCGGACAGCGCAGGGATTCGTCGGGTCGCTCTGGCGTACCAGACCACCATGCTCTGCAGCGAGACAGCCGGAATCGAGGCGGTTCTAAGACAGATTGTGTGCAAGGAGGGAGGCGACTTGCGCTCTGCCGACACGGTTTGCCGTGCCACGCAGGACCGCCAGGACGCCGCCCGAACTGAGTGCGCGGGCGATTGCGATCTCTCGATCGTCGTCGGCGGATTCTCCAGCAGCAACACAAGCCAACTGCACCGGCTGGCACAAGACTCCGGCCCCGCCTTCTTCATCGCCAATGCAGAGGCGCTGAAGCTGCATGAAATCCGCCACTACGAGCCCTCTTCCGGACACATTCTGACCACGCCGGAC
>JAGLDW010000137.1 GCA_023145395.1 Lentisphaeria bacterium
GTCGGCCATCGTGCGCACGTTCCCGTTCTCGAAGTAGGTCAGATCTCCCGTGGCGAGGGCATACTTGCTGGTGTGGTCGAGGGGAAGCCAGTGGTAGCTGTTGCAGTCGCAGTGCGCTTTGGTGGTGCGGGCTTGGAAGCGGAACACCTCATGCGCCTGCTGCAGCCATAGCCTAGCTTGGAGCACGTCGTCGTAGTGGCTGGCGAAGTACTGTCCCGCGTACATGCAGCCGAGGGCGGGGAAGGTGGTGTGGTTGAAGCGGACGTCGTCGCCGTGGGCCCGTCCCTTGTGGTCCAGGTCGCATACCCATTGATAGAGGATGCGGGTGACCTGCATGCGTTCCTCGTCGCTCAGTGCGGGGCATTCCTCGACTGCGTCCCAAAGTGGGATGACGCTGTAGATTCGGAAGTCCGAATCCATGCCCCAAGGGCCTCCGTAGGTGGTGGGCTTGCTATCGTGGTGCGACTGTGCGCGCTGAATGAGCCACACGAACATGCGCGCGTACTCTTCGCGTCGCGTCACGGCGTACCGTTGGCCGTAGTCCTTGGCCAGGGTGAAGAGTCCTCCGTGAATTCCGTTTGCCAGTCCGTCCTCAGCCCGCTTCTTCTGTGCCTGGACCCAGCGTTCGCCCAGCTTTGCGCGGAACCAGGAGCCCCAGAGCTTTGCAGGTACTCCGGTGAGCTTCACCTCGTGGCAGGGGGGAAGTATGGCGTCCGGCCCAGTCGGCAGTTTGGGAAGGAGTGCGGAAACGGCGTTGAGTACGCCATCGGCATCGATGGCACCGAGGGACAGCAGGTTGTGGCCAGTCCCCCACGGATCGTGCACGGTGCGCACGTCGTAGCCACCAGGGCCGGGGTAGGCTCCGTCCGCGAAGACGAGACTGTGGGTGTAGGCATGCAGAAGCAGGTGGTTGTTGAACACGTTGCCGAGCAGGATGGCTGTGCTCTGCCGGAGGCTGTCCACCGTGATGGTGTCTGCGGTCTGGACGGGGAAGGTCGATCCTGTGCGTTCGTGCAGGGCGTTCGCCAGTTGCTGGGCCACCGCCTGCCATTTGGGGTTGGCGGGGGCGATGATCTGCGCGGTGGCCTTGCCACCTTGCGTCAGCACCGTGCCGCGCACGAGACGCGTCGGCTCCGTCACACTCGCGAAGACTGTGGCTGGGGCGGCGGTCAGCGAGACTTCCTCGACGATGATTGTGGGGGTGTCATCGCGCGAACTGTAGATGTAGATAGTGGCCTGGGTCGTGTCCGCTGGCGCCATTCCGCCGACCACGGACTCGGTCGCTGCTGACGCGTCGCGCACGCTCAGCGCGGTCTGGGAGAGTTGACCGGAGGGCAGAAAACGAAGCTGAAGAAAGAACCCGCGGGAGTCAACGCCCTCGACTCCCCGAGCCCGTGCGCTGAGACGGTAGTAGAGCCCAGGCTTGATGGGAAACGTCTGCGCCACGCCGATTTCGCGCGTGTCGTCGCCATCGATCAGTTTGAGCGCGGGTCCCGAATCGACGGACATGATTTCGCGGCGTCGCCGTTCGTCTGCCCGTTTGTACGCACGCCATCCCTTGGGAACTCCCTTCACCATCCCTTCAGTGAAGGACGCATTGTGGATTGCCACGGGTTTCGCACTCGGCAGTTTCAGTGTGGGCGCGGCCCATGCGCATGTGGTGGCGAGCAGCAGGGCAACCATGCTCCTCCGGCGTCTGTGACTGGAATGTGCGAAAAAGAGGGAGATGCGTGTCATTGGGAAGTGCTCCACAAACGTGCTGTAAAAGTTGCTCATCCGCCAGCCCGATCCGATCCGAACTTCGATGGTATCACCCACACAGTAGCGCGTCAATTCCACAATCGTCGCCGTAATCGTTGGCCGAGATCCAGTCCGGGCATCATTTACCGAGAAATACGGCGAAAATTCCCCTGCTTGTCAACTAGGCAACCCCATGTGCCTTGCAGCTGGGCGGCCCCGGAGAGAGTCTCTCTGGAAGGTATCAACTCACATTTTGAATTTCGTTTT
>JAGLDW010001370.1 GCA_023145395.1 Lentisphaeria bacterium
GCCATCCAATGCAAGTTCTATGGCGAAGACCACACCATCCGCAAGAAGGACATCGACAGCTTCTTCACCGCCTCCGGGCAGAAGCCCTTCACGCACCGTCTGATTGTCGCCACCACCAATACCTGGAGCGACAATGCAGAGAAGGCCCTCGTCGGCCAACAGCCACCCGTAACCAAAATCGATCTCCACGATCTCTAAAACAGCCAGATCGACTGGGCAAAGTACAGCCCCAGCGAAACGCCCCCGCTGAAAGCAAAATTTGGTCTCCGTCCCCATCAGCAGCGGGCGCTGTCCGCCGTCCAGCACGGTCTGAACTCCGCCGACCGCGGCAAGCTGATCATGGCTTGCGGCACCGGGAAGACCTTTGCCAGCCTGAAAATCGCCGAGGAGATGGCCGGCAAAGGCAGACGCGTGCTCTTCCTGGTCCCCAGCCTGTCGCTGCTGTCGCAGACCTTGACCGAATGGACCCAGCAGTCCACCACGCCCCTGCACAGCTTCGCCGTGTGCTCGGATGCCGAAGTGGGCAAGAAGCGGAGTCGCAACGAGGACATCGTCGAGACCTTTGTCCATGAACTGCGCTATCCCGCCACCACCGATGCCCAGAGCCTCGCCAGCGAAATGGGCAAACGCCATGACGCCCATCACATGAGCGTCGTCTTCTCCACCTACCATTCCATTCAGGTGGTCAGCAGCGCCCAGCACATGTACGGCCTGGAGGACTTCGACCTGATCGTCTGCGACGAAGCCCATCGCACCACCGGCGCCACCTTCGAAGACGAAAGCGAAAGCAATTTCGTCAAGGTCCACGATGCCGCTTTCCTCCGCGCGGCCAAGCGCCTGTACATGACCGCCACCCCGCGCATCTATGCCGACATGGCCAAGGCCACCGCCGAACGCGATGCGGTGACCCTCTGCTCTATGGACAATCCCACCCTCTACGGCGAGATCCTCCATGTCATCACCTTCTCCGAAGCCGTCCAGCTGAGCCTCCTCACCGACTACAAAGTCATCGTTCTGACCATCGACGAGGGGCACGTCAGCACTCGTCTGCAGGAACTGCTGGCCGACGAGAACAACCAGCTCAAGGTTGACGATGCCGCTCGTATCATCGGTTGCTGGAAGGCGCTCGGCAAGCAGGACATGTCCGGGCAGCTTCCCGGCGACACCGCCGCCATGAAACGCGCCGTCGCCTTCTGCCAAGTCATCCATCCCGGCACCGGACGCGGCCACAAGGTCAGCTCCAAGCAGATTGCCAGCATGTTCCAGGTCGTCGTCGATGCCTATCGCGAAGAAGACAGCGACCTATCCTCCCTCGCCTGCGAAGTGGAACATGTGGACGGCACCATGAATGCCACCGAGAAGGAGACCAAACTTACCTGGCTCAAAGACGATCCGGACGAAAACACCTGCCGCATTCTCAGCAATGTGCGCTGTCTTTCCGAAGGCGTGGATGTTCCCGCTCTCGATGCGGTGCTGTTCCTCACCCCGCGGAGTTCGCAGGTCGACGTGGTGCAATCGGTTGGCCGAGTCATGCGCATCGCTCCCGGCAAGAAACGCGGCTATGTCATTCTGCCCGTGGTCATTCCCGCCGGAATGCAGCCCCATGAAGCGCTCAACGACAACAAAGTCTACAAAGTCGTCTGGGAAGTGCTCCAGGCCCTGCGTTCCCATGATGACCGTTTCGACGCGATGATCAACAAGCTGGATCTGATCGGCAAAGACACCAAGAAGATGGAGGTCAT
>JAGLDW010001371.1 GCA_023145395.1 Lentisphaeria bacterium
TCTTTGCGGGGATTGTTGGGGCGTTTGGTGGCGCGCCGAGCCGCGGCGAGCTCGCGACCCCCTTCTTCGAAGTCCTCCGAACGCTCTGACGGCGGCCGACGAAGCCGGGATGAGGCGGGAGAAAGCATGGCGGAAGCATGGCGGAAGCAGGGTGGCAGCAGTAGAACATCCGTGTCATGGGCTGCACCTAGAAACGCATCGAAGGGCCCTGCGCATCAAACTCGGTCCAGGCATAGCTCACTTCACCAACGTGGTGCATCAACGCCCCCTTCACTACGAACCCCCTATTTGCCCGTTCATCCTCCAGGGAAATCTTGATCACGTAGCGAAAGTGCTTTGACCCCGCAGGTAGCCCGAAGGTGGGACATTCCCCGACCTTGCAGAGGCGCGTCCTCGTTCGGTTTGCCGTCTGGACGAGCAGCAATGTAGAGCCCCCTGGCGGTATCACGGCTGCCTTCTTCATCCAGCCCGGAGAATACCCGCGCGTGGTTCTTGTTCTGGCTACGGCCCACCCCTCCTTGCGACGTTGCCAGAACCGGCCGATACACGCCTGGTCAGAGCCTTCACACGCGATGGTACGTGCCGATCCATTTCGCAACACGAAATGTCCCGTCCCAACGCGGTCCACGGGGCCAAGGCGCTCAACAGCGACTCCTTTGGGCAAGTCGACCTCCCGCTCTATCACCAAAGATCCCACAGCCGGAGCGGATCGCCCCGATACTTCGCCAACAACCGCTGTAAAATGCAGAGCGCGGACTTTGGGATGGACTCGCACTTCAGCAGACGCACTGGGTGTGGATCTGTCCTTGGTGTGAAGGTAGATCCGTAGGCGATACTTTCCGGGACTGGTGATGGCATGGGCCAGTCCGACGCTCTGCCGCTGTGCTTTGGGCACAATCCGGCAACGAGTCCGTTTCTGGTTGCCTCCCACGAACTCTAGGTCAACAGGTGCAGTCTTCTTGGCTCCGTACACGAGGTGAAAGACCACCGGAGCCCGCTGGGTCGCTGCATCCAGGGTGGTGCAGCTCTCGATTTCCTTGCGTGATGGGTGAGCTACTGTACTGGCTGGGCGTGCCTTTGTGGCACTGCATGATGCGAGTAGCGCAGCGAGCCCAAAGCAAACCAAGCCCAATCCTATGCCTGATGCCTTGGTTCTCCCCCTTACCCAACGTGGGCTATCAGCGGATGGCAAACCGTCGTACTTCGTTGAGACGATGCCCTTCATTGCTGAGACGATGCCCTTCATTTGCGTTGCCTCGAATCGCTGCTACTCAGCTCGGCCTGCAATACGTGCTCTTTGTGGGGCCTGACAAACACGATGCTAGGCAACACGGCCACGTTCAGGATCAACGGTACATCATATGGGTCGGGGATGGGCACATTCACAAGGATGTAGTCTGCGAGCACGGCGGTGAAGGTGAAGGCCAAGAACTTCCACGCGGTCAGGGCTGACTGCCGAAAAGAGATCTCTTTTGAGTGGACGGTCATAGTCCTCCAGTGTTCATCCGGGGTTCGACAACAGCCACACCGTGAAGTTCCAAGGTTGGAGTTGCACGAGAAAATGGACACATTGTCTTATGCCGCTAGGCTACGGCCAGCCGCCTGGTTCCGTCTGATTCCGCACGCTCGTGGCACCAACGTGCCACCAACGTAGTGATGGCGAACATAGGGGGATCTTGACCGTTACCTTTCCGCCGCGCAGAGCGACCGCGTCGCCTTTCGCTACACCGGAGAATCCACGTTCAGGGGGCTGCGAAGCCATGCGCACCGTCACGCTGTGGCGCTCTCGAAGAATGACCCACTTCTGCTCTCCAAAAATGACCCACCTTGGAATCGTGTGAATCGAGTTGATTTGAAACTGAAGAGGCGTCCGAGCCGGCAACGTGGGGGCCCAGGCCGGCAACTTGGCAGCACTGGCCCGGGGATTGCGAGGGCAAATCGGGGGATTGCGCTGCGTGCTGTGGTCTGGGGACCAAGACCACAGTCCTCTTACGGGACCAGCGACATGATTACGAATTGCAGTGCAGGCAGATACTCTGGCAGCTGTCCGTTGGCGTCCACAACCGGGAGGGCTTGGAGCAGTATCCGGAGAGTTGGTTCATCCAGATCATCAAATTCCGTACCGAGCAAGCCTTCCATCGCGGAACGTCGGTGCTGGCGGAGAAGATCTACATCCAGTCCGAGGACGGAGATCGATGTGTCGGCGTCCGCGTCGGTTCCCCGAATTGCTCCATTGTAGTCGTAGGAAAAGCGCTGTTCACACCCGGCGTCGAGCGGCTTGACAGGAAGCTCTCTGTCGCCCTTGTGATGCCCACAATGGAGCCCCATTGTCATGTTTTGAGCGTCGTCGTCCTCGCCCGGACAGCTTGCAAGGAAGTTGTTGTAATCGAGTTGGCCTCTACGGGAGCTTTGCGGAACGAGGTGCTCGATGTGCGAGCTGGAAGCGTCTATGCGACAACAGCAATAGCAGCACAAGAAGTGCTGCTCATCCATGAGGCTTGACTTGATGGCAGCCTTTTCAGGATTCTGCAACCCTGCGTAGGTTGGCGTCCAGTTCGGATTCGCCAAGCCCAGCCAATCCCGGTACATCAGGGGAGGAGCCGTCTTGGCAATCCTCCTCATCGGCCGACCCATCTCTTGCGCCTAATTAAGGCGCGAGCACGCGTCGTTTCTGGATCGCCCTTAATCTCCGTCGCCAGCCGAGTGAGTGCCGCCTCTGCTCCATCCAGCTCATTCTCCGTGATCATCTCGTAGATCTTATCGTACGCCTCACGGGCATCGTCCGGGCGAGCGGGGGTGTCAAGAACGTCTTCCAGAATACGATTGGCGTCCTTTCCATAGGTAGAAAGACGGGTGGCCTTTACGGTGCCCTTGTCGCCAGGTTGGAGCACAACGACATTATCACCGGCGACATGACCAAGCACTGCTGGCGAATGAGTCGTCACCAAGAACTGAAGGTTCGGGAAAGTCTTCTCAATCCGGGGTATGAGGGTGCGTTGCCATGCTGGGTGTAGATGGAGATCGACCTCATCAATGAGCACCACGCCGGTTCCAGCTAGGGGATCACCACTGCCAGGATTGGCGATCGCCAATCTTCGAGCGATGTCACCCACCATCGTCAAGAGGCCTTTCTCGCCGTCGGAGAGATGGTCAACTCGAAGCTCCTGCCCTTTCTTGCTCAAAGTCATCCTCAAAGGATTCCGCTGCACGCGAAAATCAGAGTAGCCGGACATGAGACTCCCGATCGCCTGTCTTACAGCCTGTAGCTCTCTATCTGTGTAGCCAGGTTCTCTTCTCCAGCGCTCGTTCTCAATATCTTCGCGGCCACGGAACCATTCGAAGAAAACACGGAAGTTGTTAGCGGCACCGGTCAGGGCATTGTCGTAGGCCGCAGATTGTTCAAAGGAGTGTTTCTTGCGTATCCGAAGCGGAATATCCAATACGGCGCGATTAACCGGGTAATGGACCATCAGAGGCAAACTGAAGTCGGCTCGCTCTTCAAGACGCTCATGAATTGTTCGGACGAACTCCCGAAGATCCGTTAGTCCGTTGATCCGCTGCCCCTTACGCTGACCTCCGCGTACAACGTACCAACGCAATTCACTGCCGAGAACCGAAGCTTGTAGCTCGATTTTCGCCTGGGAGCCTCCGATTCTAATATCGAGGTTCGAGAGGGTTCTGCCATTCGAGCGCAACGAGCGAATTCGGCCTGCAAAACGCGATAACAAAATCGTCACGCCATCCAAAAGGGACGACTTGCCGACCCCGTTTGCACCGACGAACACGGTTGTCTGTCCCTGAGGAAGGCTTAGGGAAAACTCTCCGAGTCCACGAAAGCCAGAAAAGTCGAGATGATTTACACGCATTGTGGCGAATCTTCGCACAAAATACCTTGTTATGGCCAGATTGCGATATCGAGGCCGCCTTGAGGGAAACGCACGTCATCGTCATGGCTCTGGCCTCGGAACTGGAAGAGGTGGCCGAGTTCGTTCGCAAAGCGAATAGGCGCCATCATCTGAAGGCGCTCTTGGTTCATGCGGACCTGGACGAGCGATGGATCGCGCAGATGCTCGATCGTGCGGATCTCCGTACACTGCGGAACCTGCTGGTTCATCGCAGCCATGAACAGCCTCGCCGGGTACTCGACGCCTGGAAGAACGGCTCCCAGGATGATCTGATCGCCGACGCCGTAGCCCTAGGCGATCGGATCATCGTCCTGACCTGCGCCCTCGAGCGCATTGAGGTTCCCTGGCACACGCTTCGAGCCCTGGAAAACATGAAAAAGGCGTGGCGAACACACTTCGAGATCGCGAGCGATGGAAGCTACATCCACTGGCCCGACGCAGATGTCCATCTAGACGTGGAAGCTCTCCGCGTCGCGATTGATCCCAAGGCGCGGCAGGCGGCTCGTCTCCAATTCCAGCGGAAGGGGCAGAGCTTCGGACGGGCCATCGCCCGACTTCGTAAAGAGCGGGAGATCCGGCAGACCGACATCCCGGGTCTCTCGGCGCGTCACATGCGCCGCATCGAAGGGGGCGAAGTCTTCCCCCGCACGAGCAGCCTGGAAAAGCTCGCTGAAGCACATGACATGGCGCTGGCAAGCTACTTGGATGAGTTGGCCAACCTTCAGAAGAAGGCCGGGTAGGCAAGCACTTCATCGGAGACGCAGCAAGGTCGGGAGCAGCCTGCTGTCAGCCTGCACACACCATGATGCGCCGCACCTGGCGTGGCGTGGCTTCGCTCAAGACTTGCCGCGCGTGATTGCCAACCGTTGGGCAAACAAGTTACTCCTGGATCGGAAGCGGATCTTGCATGTCGCCAGGTGCCGGAGTACCATTTGTATATGCACGCGTATATACTGCTCATCCAAAACGTGATGAGAACCGAAAATGTCACGAGACTCATATGACCTTGAAGCGCTCCTGGACGCCTATCTTGCCCCCCCTTCCGATGCAAACCTCAACTACGAGGACGTACGGATCATCTGGGTAGAGGAGAACCCCGCGCTCGGCGCTCGCCATATCGATGAGAAACACGGTGTTTCGAAACACGAGGTGGAGGAGGTGATCTTCGAAGTACCGCCCGTCGTAGAAGCGAGACGGTCTGTGACGCATCCCGAAAGAACGTTGTTCTGGGGCACGACGCGCAATGATCGGCAGCTCTTCATCGTGTGCGAGGATTGGACCGAGTCGGGTATTCGCTGCCTGAAGCCACTGACCGCCTTCGAACCAGACGAAGGAGAGGATTATTAGAGACGCCAATGAGCGACAAAAAGAAATCGGACCCGCCTGCGCAGGTGTCCCATGCACGCGCCCCCTCATCAGAAGAGGCGGGAGGGGCAGCGGAAAAGCAGGCACGAGAAAAGAGAACACCGACGCGCACATCTCATGAGCAATTGGCCAAGGAAGTCGCGCAGTGGGAAGACGGTGAACTGAAGCCTCAAGATTGGGAGGATGCGCCTGCCGCAGTGCCACGGTCGTCGGAGACCAAGGCGATTAGCATGCGAATTCCCGTCGAGATGCTCGAGATCCTCAAGGCTTTCGCATCGCGTACCGGCATGGGTTATCAGGTTCTGATCAAGCGGTGGCTGGACGATCGCATCAAGAAAGAGCGCATCGCCCTCCGGAGGCAGAGGAATCGCGCCCGGCAAAAAACGGCTACGCCACCGCCGGTGCAAGGTCTCGAAGATCGGTCAGACTATTCGATGGGGCATTACGTGCATAGAGGATAGGACGATGTATCTCACGGCACATAGGGTTTGGAGCCCCTCAAACCAGGAAGGTATCAACGTCTTTCGACACTGGCACGGCTCGGATCACCCGTGGCCAGAAAACCCCGCAGGACTTCCCGAGGATGACCCCGGGCTGATCGATCCTTCCGTTGTCCACACGCCGATTTCACCCGGCGGAAACCGTGTCCGAGCTTATCTCGATATCCTCGCACCAGA
>JAGLDW010001372.1 GCA_023145395.1 Lentisphaeria bacterium
GGGCCCGATGGACGTGTGCGAGGTGATCTGGGGAAGCGGCATGTTTGTGGAGTTGTTCGACAAGCCCGAACTGGTGCACCAACTCCTCGACCTGGTCACGGACACCTACATCCGCTTCCGCGCCCGCTGGCTCGAACTGATGCCAGCCGAGGGGGATCGCGACACGCATTGGGCTCTGAGGCACAAGGGCCATGTCATGCTGCGCGACGATTCCGCCATGAATCTCTCCCCCGACATGTTCGCCGAGTTCATCGCCCCCTACAACCAGCGCATTCTGCGCGAATGCGGAGGGGGCGCGGATCATTTCTGCGGTAGAGGCGATCACTATATCGATCAGCTGACGGACCTGGAGGGACTGCACGCAATCAACCTCAGTCAGCCTGAGTACAACGATATGGAGGCGATCTACCGGGCGACGGTGGACAAGGGCATTCCCATCATCGGTTTCCAGCGCGCTGTGGCCGAGCAGGCGGTCGCTGACGGACGAGACTTCCATGGTCTGATGCACTGCTGGTAGAGCGGGGATAATTGCCGAGAAACGCTTCCGTCCGTCGCCGAACGAGCGCAGGCCTACGGGTATGCACGTCGTTCGACGACGGACGGGGGCGCACCACATGCGCTCCCAGCCGAGCCGGAGGCGAGACGGCCCGGCCACCCTGTGGATGGGAGCTCTGCCGCAACTGCGGCAGAACGGCAACACCCGCGAAAAGCCGAGTTTTCGTGCAGGCACTATTTAGCGAGCGGCTCATTCTCGACATTGTCGAATACGGGCAGCTCCTTGTGCCCTTCGCCTGCCGGATGGCTCGCCGGAGTCTCTCCCTCCATGATCTCCGCAAGTTTTGACACTGTTTTACATCTTCTTGACGCAGTTTTGCATCTGCATCATTTCAAGAGGGGGTCCATGCGCTTTGGTATGTGTAGAGACAACCGTCCGCGGGACGGCCGCCGAACAAGAAGCGCTATGGTACTCGGAGAAAAGGAGAAACGGATCATGAAAGCATGGATCAACGCAACACTGGCCATCGGGATTGTGCTGACAGGCGCTCTGGCGATGGGAGGGGGAACATCCCGCAAGGTGACTCTCAAGGCGGAGCTCACCACGCCGGTCATTCACGCGGGAAGGCGGCAGACCGCTTTTCTAAAGGTCGGGCTGACGGGCTTCGAGCTGCTGGGTCGCCGGGATCGTGCTCCTGTGAACATCGCGCTGGTGATCGATCGATCCGGCTCCATGTCGGGAGAAAAGATCGCCAAGGCGCGTGAGGCGGCCGAGATGGCGGTGCGGCGTCTGGACGCGCGGGACATTCTGTCCGTCATCTCCTATGCGTCTGGAACCGAAGTGATTGTGCCGGCCACACGCCTGACCGACCGGGAGGATGTGATTCGCAGGATTCGCAAGATTCGCTCCGGCGGCGGCACCGCATTGTTTGCCGGTGTCAGCAAGGGCGCGGCGGAAGTGCGCAAGTTTCTGGAGAATGGTCGGGTCAACCGGGTGATTCTGCTCTCCGACGGACAGGCGAACGAGGGGCCAAGCTCGCCGGCCGCACTGGCGGATCTCGGTCGTTCGTTGGGCCGGGAGCGCATGAGCGTGACCACCATTGGCCTGGGCAGCGGCTACAACGAGGACCTCATGTTCGATCTTGCCCAGGCGAGCGACGGCAACCATTCCTTCGCGAAGACGGCGGCGGATCTCGTCGCCATTTTCGACCGCGAGTTCTCCGATGTGCTGTCCGTGGTGGCACAGGAAGTGATTGTCACAATTCGCTGTGCGGATGGCGTTCGGCCCGTGCGTGTGGTTGGACGCGAGGCGGAGATTCGTGGTGGCGAGGTCCGTTTCCTGCTGAACCAGATCTACAGTCGTCAGGAAAAATATGCGGTCATCGAAGTGGACCTGCCCGCGACCGAGGCCGGCAAGGTGTTCGAGGTGGCCAAGGTGGAGGTTAGCTATGCAAACGCGCTGACGCATCGCGAAGACCGGCTAGCGAGCCATGTCCGCGCCCGGGCAACCACCTCCGCACGGGAAGTGGAGAAGGAGCGCAATCGGGAGGCCAGCATCGCCGCCGTCGAGCAGGTTGCGAATGTCGCGAATATCCAGGCGATGAAGCTGCGCGACAAAGGCAAGGTTCATGAAGCGCAGCAAGTGCTGTCGGACAATGCGGCCATGGTCCAAGGTTACAACAAGGATCTGAAGTCGGATAAATTGGCCCGGGTCCAGAAGGAGAATCGTGAGCAGGTCGATCAGGTGAAAAGCTCGAAGTGGAGCTTCTTCCGCAAGAAGATGCGCTCGAGCCAGTACGAGTCGAAGAACCAGCAGTCCAGAGGGAAGAAGTGAGGGACCGGTGAGAAGCACGCGCCTAGCATGTTGGCTGTTCCTGCTTGTGGCACTGCCCACGGCGGTTCTGGCCTGGCTGGGCGCGCGCATGCTGCAAGCGGAGACGCACGCCGCCGACACGCGGGTGCGGCAACTGTACGAAGCACGACTGGGGGAGCAGAACCGTCGCATCCAAGCATTCGTCCAGGGCCGGGAGCAGAAGATTCTGGAGCTTCTCGTGGATGCCGAGACGCCTGAGCGTTTCCGCGCGCTCTCCCGCCACCCGCTGGTGCATGGCGCGTTTCTTCTGGGCGCGGATGGTCGGCTCCAGCGACCCGCAGCCGGTAAGGGAAGCTCGCGCTCGGAAGTGGCATTCGCCGCCCGTCTCCAGCCATTGCTTGACCGCGGCGCGCTCGTCTTCGAGCGGCAGGAATCCCGGCGGAGGTCTGCCCCAACCATGCGTTCGGGCTGGGTGCCGTGGTTCCGCGAGGACGGCCTGGGCTTGGTCTATCGCGCGGATCTGCCCGGCGGTCGGATTGTGGGAGTGGAGTTGAGCCGCGCCCGTTTCCTGGCCGACCTGGTGGCCGTTCTCCCGGATTCGAGCGAGGCGGATCCCGGTTTTGCCGCCGCATTATGCGGAGTCCGCGGACAAAGCCTCTACCAGTGGGGAGGCTACGAAATCGAGTCGGATTCCTCCCCCCGTGCCGTGTTGACCGCCGCCGCGCCGCTGGCTTCCTGGCAATGGCG
>JAGLDW010001373.1 GCA_023145395.1 Lentisphaeria bacterium
GGAAAGAGCATGCATCCGCGGTCGCCAATACTGCCTTCGGCCAGGCAGCGGACAATGCGCTCGTCGTCGCTCAGTTCGTTGCGCACGAAGAACTCGGCCGAGGAATGGGCGAAGGTGTCTCGGGAGAGGGCATGGTTCGCCTCTGCGATGAACGCTTCCTGCCAACGCGGGTCGCCAGTGGCCAGACGCATTTTGGCGAGGCTGTAGAGCCCATACCAGGGCATGAAGTCCGCACGATAGTACCACGGGCCATACATCTTGTCCTGGAAGATGCCGGGCATCGTGGCCTTCTCGCGCTGCACCAACTCCCGCAGTTCATTCAGGATTGTCCCGTAGGCATTCGGAAGGGCGTCGTCGCTGGTGACCATGAACAGGTCGGCCAAGTTGTCCAGAATGCGCGTGACAATGCGTCCTCCCAGACCTCGTTTTTCGGGAGACTTGAGTGTGTGCTTGAGTTGTCCCGCATGGAGCAGCGCCACTTCCATCGTGCGTCGATCGCCCGTGACGAGGCAATGGTCGAGCATGCCCTGCACCCAGGCGTGGGAGGTGCTGCGGGTGCCAAGGGTGTGGCTGACATTGTGGATGATGGCTGCGCCGCTGAACTGATCGATGTCCGAATCGCGGTAGTGGCGTGCGGCGGCTTCGGCAACGTGAAACAGCGCTGGGTCGCCGGAACGCATGAAGTACAGCCAGGCCGCGTGCCCGCGCTGAGTCTCCAGATTGCTCCAGCCGCCGTCGCCGCGGAAGTCGCCTTGGTTGAATTGTCCGTAGCAGTCGTAGTCGTTCAGATAGGATGGCGCCATCGTGGAGAGGCAGGCGTTTTCGATCACAGTCCGTTCGAAGATGGGGAACGGGCTGTTTGCGGTGGCAAGAAACGTGCCCCCGAACACTCCGCTGCGGCAGTAGGCCTCGGGAGAAGCCACTAGAACGATGGGGCCGCCCATCCCGCCCGGAGCCCGTTCCATCGGGCCACGCCAGATGTCCACGGTGTAGGATTTTGCCATGGCCTGGGTTAGTTCCACGGCCTTTACCCGAGGCGACCAGAAGTAGACTGTGAGCCCCTGTTT
>JAGLDW010001374.1 GCA_023145395.1 Lentisphaeria bacterium
AGACGCGGGCTGAACACGTTGAATCCGGCATCCGCCGTCTCCTTCACAATCCATTCCCGGGTCACCCATTTCTCGACCGGCAGCATGACCTTGTCAACCAGAATGCGGATCTTGCAGTCCCGTCCTGGGCGAGGCGGAGCGGTGGGCGCGGCGGTGACGCAAGACACAACGAGGAAAGCGGCAAGAACCAGTCGTGAACATGTCATCGTTTCTCTCCCGTGAAACAGGTTGACTCAGAATTCATCTGTCCTGAACAAGTAGTTTGATTGTGAATGTGCGCATTGGTTTCTTCTTGTTTTCCCATGCTCTTCTGTAAACGTATTCAAGGGTGCTTTCCCCATTCTTGACGGCGCACAGCGTCAGAGTGTACACCCCACCAACGCCTGCCATTCCCTGAGGACTCGGCTTGGATGCATAGCTCATCTTGCCATCCATCTCCACGGAGTCTCCCGTTCTCTCTTTCTGGATCCAACTGTAGCCAGTTGATGGATTTCCAGGCAGGATAATCTCGACCTTTTGGCCTTTTCCCAGAACAATGGATTTGCCACTATCGGCCAGATGTAGCTTTAGCGCTCCGGTCTTCTTCTTTCCGTTCTCGAGTTCTACCCCACAAACCTCACAACGGTTCAAGTCATCCGAACATTTCGGGCAATACTGTTTTGCCCCACTCGTGGTTCGTTCGCCGCATTTCTTGCACTTTCCCATATTCGTGACGAGCATCATTCCTTTGCATCTGGCGCATGTTCCCGCCTGGCTGACACCCACTGCAAGAAAACAGACCAAGACAATGAAAAGATGATTTTTCATACTTCCCTGCCGATGACAACCTGGAAAAAGTAATCGATGACCGATGCTACGCCACTACCTGGCCTCCACCTCCATCACCCACATCAGGTTGGGGCGACCTGCACTTCCGCCCCCCACAGGTTGAAGAATGCGGAAGCGGGATGTCGTCACGGGTGCAAAGCGCACTGTGGCATTCAATCGCTCGGCCAGACCTTCTTTCGGAGAGGTGCCGATTGTCTTCCAGCCGTCTCCTTTCCGCACCTGAACCTCAATCTTCCGGCTGGCGCCCGACAGGCGCGGCCAGTGCAGAGTCACCTCGCCGAACTTCACGGGTTTCTTCATCTTGATATCGATCCAGTGGGGGGCCTCCGTCTCGGCCGAGGCCCAGCACACATCATTGCCCGCGCCGGCGCCAGGCAGCGTGCGCACACCATCTGTGATCGGTGTGAGGTCTGGATAGGTGTCGTAGTGACTATCAACAGTCAGTTTCTCAACCCCCGGCGGAGCGAGAATCACATTGCTGCTGTCATACACTTCGAACTTTGCCCGCGCCACCGCCTGGTTCGCTGTCGGCGCCACGTCCGACACACGGGCAACGACTTCGTGGTTGCCATACTCGAAGTCTCCCGGCGTGTAGATGACGCGCAGTTTTGAAGCGCCAAGCTGCTCCACTTTCAGCTCCTGCTTTGACGCTCGGCGACCATCGATTGTCACAACTGCATCATCGGCAGCAAGCCGGTTCTCTCCATCCACGAACTCCCAAACCAGTTTCTTGGGAGCAGACTCCCGCTTTCCTCCCGCCCACACCTCATCAACCATCTTCACCAACACCCCGTCGACATGAAAGGACTCGAGGCTGGGGGAAGTCGTGTCGTTGAGGTCCAAGTCTTTTGGGGGATTGACGAACAACAGCATGCACGATGTGCCCAGTTTGGCGGGATCCACATCCAAGGCAATGCAGCCATTCTTCGGCGTGATTTTCAACGGTCTCCATTTCGTTTCCCCCGTCCTGACACTCACTCGCACCACCCCGCTCGCAGGTAGGGGAAGGGTCACGCGAGCCGGGGAGTTCGTGCGGATCTCGTACATCTGCGCCGCACAGGAAAGCGCTCCCAGCAACCCGGCCAGACAGATTCGGGAAGCCAGCACACTCTTCGCGGACTCTTGTGGAAACGTCATTCTCATCGTTCCGATCCTTTTCATTGATATCGTCACAGTGTTTAGATCTTGTAGGATACTTCAGGCAGTCCGAATTGCTCCGCCAGCCAGACATAGGCTGTTCTCGTCACCTCGACGGGTGGCCGATGCCCCGTTGCATGGTGCAGCATGCTCAACGCTTCTGGAGCACCAAGCAATTCATACGCCGGCCTGGCCGCCTCCAGGTACTGCCAAGTCTCGAGCCGATCCGCATCGCCCGCAAGCACAAGAAATGGATTCGGAGCGTGCAACGCAAGCAACTCATGATGCTCGACGGGTGGATTCGGGTCTCTCACCCAGTCTCCAAGATACCACGGGGCATCCCAGTTTGTGAAGTCGAATCCAATTCCAAAATCCGAGGATACGATAGCGCGCACACGCTCGTCGAGACAGCCGCTGTAGAAAGCCATCTTGCCCCCGAGAGAATGGCCGATGGCAACCAGGCGCTCGGCATCGACACCGGGTTGATCCAGCAGGAAGTCCGTGGCGATCCGCGTGTCGTGAACCAGTTTTCCCATGCCTGTCCATTCCGGGTTGTCACCCAGGAGCTTGGTCGTGCCCGCGTGCCACCAGGCAAAACCCGCATCGCTCTGCGGGTCGGGCACGGTGTTGTACGGGAACGCCTGGCCGCAGACGACCACATATCCCTGCTGCACCAGATGGCGTCCAAAGTGGACGCTCGGT
>JAGLDW010001375.1 GCA_023145395.1 Lentisphaeria bacterium
ACCTACGCCGCATCATCGCCGTTGTGGAGGTCGACGGACGTGACATGGGATACGACGCTAAGCGTCGCTAATACGTTGATAGTCAAACAGATACGTAGAAAACGCCTTCAAAAGGGGGCTTAGGTGCTCTTTTTGGTGTGACATGACAAAGTAAATGCTCCCATGGTAGGGGTAATGAGTCTGCCAAACATCATCAGGATGGATGGGCGCATTGAGTCTGCCATTGAGGGGGAAAAGAAGGATGGGGGGTTGGAGGATTGGTCCTCCCCTAGGGGAGGGGGCATTTACTCTGAGAAAAATGGCATACTTCTCAATGCCCGGCAAATCCGCCGGTATTTAGGAGTAGCCATGAAAAAACCAAGGTTAACAGAAGCTGACCGCCTCCGCATCGAGGACGGACTGCGCCGCCATATGACGGTGTACGCGATCGCCAAGGATCTCGGGCGACCGGCGAGGACGATCATGCGCGAGATCAGGGCCCGCGCGAGGGCATCCGACAAGGGCGCGGCCTACCGCGTGTCAAACCGGTGCGTCCACCGGATGGAGTGCTCGAAGCAGCACATCTGCGCCCACTGCTTCTACGACGAGAGTCGCCACTGCCGGTTCTGCCGCCTGTGCAACGCGAACTGCGGCGACTTCGTCGAAGATGTCTGCGCGCGGCTCTCGCAGCCGCCCTACGTCTGCAACGGCTGCCCGCAGGAGAGCAAGTGCGTCCTGCGCAAACGCTTCTACATCCACGCGGCGGCGCAGGACAACTACCGGGAACAGCTGGTCGAGACGCGCCGCGGCGCCAACATCACGGAGGAGGAGGTCCTGAAATTCGACGCGACGCTCTACGGCCTGACCGCGCAGGGACAGTCGATACACGCCGTCATGGCCAGCCACGCCGACCTCTTCTCCGTCAACGAGAAGACCGTCTACCGCTATGTCAACGGCGGGCTCCTCCACACGAAGCGCCACGACCTGCCGCGCGCCTGCGCGCTCAAACCGCGCAAGGCGAAGTCCGTCGAGCACAAGGTCGACGCCAAGTGCCGCATCGGACGTACCTACGCGGACTATCTGCGCTTCATCGAGCAGAACCCCGGGCTGCCTGTCACGGAGATGGACACGGTC
>JAGLDW010001376.1 GCA_023145395.1 Lentisphaeria bacterium
TCTTCTTCCTCGTTGTCGTTGTCGTTGTCGTGGTCGTAATCGGCCGTCTCCCAGGATTCGATCCGATCGACTACGATGACGACAACCGCTCAACCGCTTCTCGGTTTCGCTGACAACGACAACGAATCGTCCGGTCCATCATCATTCAGTCAGTCAGCCAACGGTTAGTATGTCGCTGCGGCATTTGGTGCCGGATGCTCGGGACTCCTACCTGTGTACGGAGAGTCTATCACATGTGACAATAGGTGTCAATTCCACCATTTTGGCCTTCTGGTGCGACATTTGCCGGAAGATAGGGTGGATATGTCGCAGCGACAAAAGCCACTATTGGGACGGGGTCCTCACGCTCGGACGGGGCTGCGGGAGATAGGGGGTGGAGCGGTGGAGGGCGGTGGGCGGAGGGTGGAGGGTGCAGGGTGGAGGCTGGAGTGGGGCCTTCAGGGATTCGCCCAGCCGGGAGTCGCTCTCATTCCCGGCGTTGTTCCGGTTTGCGATTTCGCAAGGCATATTTTTAGCAGCTATCCACTTGACACTGGTTCTTGCTGATATACTATTATATAAAAGCTTCTAGAAGGATTATGCAAGTAGAAAGGGCGGTTCCCATGTATGAAGGCACGGTTGCTCAATTCGAAAATTTCGTGCGTCAGCGTCGACTGGTGAAGTCCGATCAGGTGAAGTTCTACGGACACTGGGTGCACCGCTTCCTGTGTTTCGCCCGCGATCTGGGCAATCCAGACTTCGATGCGTGCTTCTTGCGCTTTTCCGCGCGCCTGCGAGAGAAGGAAGGGCGTCCCGACTGGCAGTTGACGCAGGCGCGGGATGCCGTCCGCATCTACTACCACCAGTTTCGGCAAGTTCATCCGAAATCGCACGGGAGCAATGCTGAAGCGGCCCCGGAGATGGGGAAGACAGGAAATGGGCGAGGTTCGGTACAGGGGAACACCCAGCCGGGGATGGCTGGGCCACGAGGGGGACGGGAGCGGTACGAAAGCACCCAGATCGGTATCGAGGCGGGCCCGACCTTGCGGTGCATGAAGGAGGAGTTGCGCCTTCAACGCAAGGCCTTGAAGACCGAGGAGGCGTACCTCGGCTGGGCGCGTCGCTTCTACGAGTACCGGGATCGTGTGGGACTCGGCGACGGCGTCCCGGATCCGACCCAGCTCAAGGCATTCATGACGCATCTGGCGCTTGACGGGAACGTTGCCAAGAACACTCAGAACCAAGCCTTCAACGGGCTTCTGTTTCTGTTTCGCCACGTACTCCATGTGGATGATGAGGACCTCCGGGAGACACCTCGTGCCAAGCGTGGCAAGCGGTTGCCAGTGGTGCTTTCACCTGACGAGACACTTTCTTTGATCGAGGCCGCGGCCAGCCCGGAAGCCCGGTTCGCCATCGAGCTGATCTACGGCACTGGCATGCGCCTGCAGGATTTCTGTCGTCTGCGCGTCCGGGATATCGACTTCGACATGAGAACGATCCGGATCATCTCCGGCAAGGGTGACAAGGACCGGACGGTGATGTTGCCGGAGCATTTGGCCGACACTCTGCGTGAGAAGATCGCGGAGGCCAAGCGAATTCATGATCAGGATCTCGCTCAAGGGTACGGCGAAGTCTGGTTGCCGGACGCTCTATCCCGCAAGTACCGCAAGGCAGCCCGCCGTTTTGGCTGGCAGTATGTCTTCCCCGGGACCAAGCTCTCGGTGGATCCGCGGTCGGGGCGCGTAGGGCGCCAGCACACCCATCGCTCAACGGTTCAACGTGCTGTGGAGACTGCGGCGGAGTCAGCCGGCATCCTCAAACACATCACTCCGCACGTACTTCGCCACTCGTTCGCCACCCATCTGCTCATGAGCGGGGTCGAGATCCATCGGGTGCAGGAGTATCTCGGACACGAACGCATCGAGACGACCATGATCTACCTACACGTGATCCGCGAGATGTGCACTCCGGCCACGAGTCCGCTCGATCTCCTGCTGCGCGGGACACTGCCTGGCATGACGAGACAGAGCCAGCCGACGGAGACGCCTCCCGACACGCCTCCACTCCGAACACAAACCCCACAATCACTTGCCGCTCACACAGCCGGTTCAACTCTCCCTCCCGAACCATCCTCGGCAGTGCCTCAAAGTAGGAACGAGGTGCTTGAACACCCAGAGACGCTGCCAGCGTCAACCCAGACGCCGCCTGAGTCTGCCCCGGCAACCGTCCTGCTGACACCGCTGGGCATGGGGGGGAATCCTGCGGGAGCAGCAGCCGAGGAAGCCCAAGCTGATTCGGCTGAGCGACCAGAGACGTGTGTGACCAGTCTGGTGACAAGCGCACTCGTTCCTCCCCAAATCGACCAGCCCCCAAGGCAGGCGTTCGACATTGTAGAGACCCGGATCGGAGACGCAAGCAGAACAATGTCATCAAGACAGGTAGCTGGACCTCGTCCGACCGCGCCCGTGAGTCACCTGGTTGACAGGCAGACATCGCTTGACGATTCAGAATCAGGCGTTTAGTGCTCTGCTGACTGCTGGCACGGACATTCGGGAGGTCCAAGAGTTGCTTGGGCACAACAGCATTGAAATCACGATGATCTACACGCATTTCGAGTGCGCTGGTTCACTGGGGCCTGGCGAACCTACTTGCCTTGCGTAGTCCGCAGCGAGCACGTTCAACTTGCGTGGTGTTAGGCACAGGCGCTCTGGGTTTGAGAGAATCCGTTCCGTGTAAGATCTTGCAGTAGCCGGATCATGCTCCTATGGTCTACAAAACAGGAACAATGACCATTTTTTGCTTTGTAGACCGAAACAAGAACCTCTTTGGCAAACCCAGAATGTGGAGAACGACATGGACAACGAAACGGACATCCTATTCCTGAGCGACAACCCAAACGCACCCGCCGGCGTGGATCTTGACATCCTCTACCCGGGACGCGTGAAGAAGCAGAGCTTTGTCACCGAGGACTGCACCCCGGAAATGCTCGGCGCCTTCAACTATGTTGTTACCATGGTCTGCGATGGCAAGAATCTCGAGCAGCTCGACTACGAGGCCATCGAGGAATACGCCCGGGGCGGCGGCACGGTGATCAGCTGTCTGTTTGAGTACGCGCGTCACCGGGGACTGAACTTCAGCAAAACGCACGTGATGGATCGTCTGCGCCCAGCATTGCGGATCGAGGCAGAAACCTCCATCACCCGCGGCTACGCGCAGGGAGACGAAGTCTGGTGGTACGGCATGGTCTCCAGCGCCCCGGACCAGACCTACGCAAACCAAATGCTGCAACGGCAGATTCTCGATGTTGCGGAGTCCGCGGATATTCGGATTCTAGCCACGTCCACCATCAACGGCGGCGCGGTCATGATCCACGAACGCATCGACGAGGGGGAGATTCTGGCTCTGGATCTGCTCTCCCCTCTGCGGCCATTCCACAACTCCTGGGGCAGCACGAACAAATACCTCTTTGTGGGCAATCTGATTGGCCAGTCCGTCCGCTACGGCAAGCAGTATCCGGAACGGCTCTCCTACGACGACTTTGTGCTGGCGATGCACGAGACTGCCGCGAAATACCCACAGCTATGCCTTCAGGCCGAGGGGGCATGCAGCGACGGCAGGCAACT
>JAGLDW010001377.1 GCA_023145395.1 Lentisphaeria bacterium
GCAGGTTTGTAGTTCCGCCTTTAGGGCCTGTCGCTTTATTATTCCCACCCCAACGACAGTCAAATAGAAATAAATAAAAGCTCTTATATATTTCCTATTATTATGAGGATATGAATTGATCAAGCAAGGATGGGTCAAGATGGCTGGCAAATGGGCAACACTCCCCCGGGAAAGACAGCAGCCCATCCTCATGGGCCCAAGCTTGGACGAGCAGATCGCCCCGGACGATCCAATCCGTCTGCTGGACGAGATTCTGCTGGGTTTGGACTGGACGGAGTGGGAATGCTTCTACTCCTCCTCCGCCGCTGGGCGGCCTCCTGTGCACCCAAGGCTGATGGCGGGGGCGATCCTGTATGGCATGATAAACCGAATACGCAGCTCGCGGGATCTTGAGACGGCCACTCGCATGAGAGTGGATTTCCACTGGCTTCTGGGTTGCTTGTCGGTTGACCACAGTACGTTCGCACGGTTCCGCAACTGTTTTGGCGACAGGCTCGAGACACTGCTGAAAGACCTGAACAAGGAGGCCTGCAAGGTCATGAAGGCGGGCCCGAAACGCATCGCGGTCGATGGGACGCGCATGCGGGCCAACAGCGACCGGCATGGCGCCCGCACTGCCAAGTGCCTGCAGGCGAAGATTGAGTCCCTGCAGTCCGAGTTCGGCGAAATCATGGCGGAGATGGACATGCTCGATGCCATGGACGCCCTCGACACCGCCTCGGTCGCCGCGCTGGAGGAGCGCAAGGCCGGACTGGATAGGCAGCGGGAGAAGTTGGAGGCTGCGCTTGAGGTGGCTCGAGGGCGAGACGAGGCCAAACGCGGAAAGGACGGCCAGGGCGCGCTCGCGGTGCGGGTCCCGGTCACGGATCCTGACTCCTCGCTGCTGCCCAACAAGGACGGAGGGTATGCTCCGAACTACACGGCGACTGCCGCGGTGGACGTCGACAGTGGGCTCGTCGTCGATGCCGACGTAGCCATCGGAGGCGACGAGGCCTCTGCCATTCAGCCCGCAGTGGAGGCGGCCGAGGAGACATTCGGGCACAAGCCCGACCAAGTGCTGTGCGACAGTGGCTTTGTCACTGGTGGAAACCTCGAATACCTTGCAGACGAAGGGGTTGAGGCATTCGCGCCGACCGAGGCCGCCAGGGACGGCAATCCCGTCATGCGCCCCGATCCCACCAAACCAGTCGGGGGAGAGGAGCTCGACAGACTCTTGAATAGCAAGGGAAAAATCGGCAAGGCCGTCTTTTTCTACGACGACGATGCAGATGTCTACCATTGCCCGATGGGAAGAGAGCTTCCTTTCCACCGGGTGGTCAAACGGCGCATGAAAGGCGGAGGGAAGACCACGGTCCGAGAGTATAGGTGCGGTGACTGCTCCGGCTGTC
>JAGLDW010001378.1 GCA_023145395.1 Lentisphaeria bacterium
GGCAGGTCTTGCTAGACTTGGCACGGGAAGGGCGCAAATTGGTGAATATGGCGGTGAAAGAGGGAACGAGATAGAGAGACAACGACCGTCTCGAAACTGCCACACAGAATTATCGGTGAATCCGGAGGCTTTGGCCGCCCGCTGCAAACCGGTCCCGTCCGGCAGACTGGGAGAGGTCGAGGACATCATCGGACCGATGCTGTTCCTGGCCGGCAGCATGAGCGAACACGTTCACGGGCAGACGCTTATTGTCGATGGTGGATTCACCGGGAACTGAGGCGAGGAGAACTTGATATGGATATTGATACACTGCGTGAGGAACTGAGGGCCTACTACTACAGGCATTCCTTCAGCGCCTTGGGCGGATCGAACTACAGGAATCCTCTGTTTGATGCAATGGATGAGCACGCTTCTTCACATCCCGGCCTCAGCCCTGTCCAGTTGAAGGCTGCACAGTATGAGATCATCGCGGACAGTTTTCAGCCAGTTGTCTTCAAGAATTCGCCGTTCTATTCCGAAATGGGAGTGAAGGTCGCGGAATATGACGGTGTTCCGGGACTTGGCGCCGGAGGCTGGCTGTTCAAACGCAACGCACACCTTTTCCGCGATATCAGTCCTGATGAGTATGATCAATACGTGGCGGCGAGCAGGAATGGCATTCACCTGGCGTACGGTCCCTACGCCGACTATGACCATCACTGCTTTCCCTACTCAAACGTGTTGGAGAACGGACTCGCGCACATATACGCTCAGGCGGAAACGGCGCTTGGGCATTGCGAGAAGAGGGAGGAAACCGAGTTCGTCGAATGCGCCATGCGAGGGTTGCTGGCCGTGAAGAAGATTGCCGGGAAATTCGCGGATGCGGCGGCGGAGTTGCTGGGAGAGACAACTGAAGAAACGCAGAGAAGTTTCCTCGGCATGATTGCGGAGACCGCAACGGAAGTTCCATGGCGCAAGCCGGAGACCTTCTATGAAGGCTTGTGTGCCATCTGGTTTCTGCATGAAGTCTGCGCCTCCATCGAGGGAATTGGCATGAGCGTGGTGGGACACCTTGACCGGATGCTTGGGGAGCTCTACCGCAGCGATTTGGAGGCAGGACGCCTAACTCCGGACGAGGCCTATGATCTTATTTGCCGTTTCATGATCTACACCGACTGCAAGTTCGACTCCACCAAGCCCGTTGACGAATCCTACAATCGGCAAGAACAGGGCGAGGTGGTCATCCTGGGGGGCTGTGACGAGGCTGGCAGGGAGATAGTGAACGACATTACCTTCATGGTCCTGAAGGCACATCACGAGCTTGGAATGCTCTATCCGAAGATCCACTGCCGGATTACAAGGAACGCGAAACAGGAGTATTTGGACGCCATCAATCGCGATTTCATAGGCGGGAGGAATGTCATCGCGTTTCTGAATGACGAATGCCTTATTCCTGCGCAGGTCAAGGCAGGAAAACGCCTGTCGGATGCCAGGAGATACGTGGCCGGGGGGTGCTGGGAAGTCATCTTGGAGGGCTATGAACACTCGGCGGGAGCGAACTGCTACCTCAATCTCCTCCGGATCATGGATATGTCGATCCATGAACACCCGGAACTCGCCGTTACGGGTGTCGTCTGCGATAAGATCGACGGAGCGGAGGGATTCGAGGACGTCTACCGTATTGTGTTGGGGAACGTCATCCGTGCCATCCGTCAGATGTGCCAGATCATTGAGAAGAACGGCAGCGTCTGGCCGCGCGTTAGTCCGGCACCGTTCTTCTCCGCTTGTCTGGCTGATTGCCTGGCGAATCGAACGGATTACACGGCCGGAGGAGGGCGCTACAATCCGCATGGTCTGCCCATGGGGGGATTTGCGAACTTCGTGGATTCATTGCTCGCCATCCGGGAGCTCTGCTTTGGCAACAAGCAGGGCTGTACGCTGGATGATTTGCTGGAGGCGGTCAGAGCCAACTGGGAAGGCCACGAGACCTTGCGGGCCAAGGTCTTGACCATGCCGCACTTCGGAGACAATGCAGCAGAGTCAAATACTCTCGCAAGCCGCATTCTTGATGACATCTACGAGAACACCCGTGACCTCAAGAATGAGCGTGGTGGCCCTTTCCAGCTTGGCCTCTATATCTACCGAGAAATCATCTACTGGGGGATGATGACACGAGCCACTCCGGACGGACGACGTTCAGGCGACGTTCTGACGCAAGGAATCACGCCCTCGCGTCTGCACCATGCGGCTGATATCACCTCGACGATCAACAGTGGAGCCGCGCTGGATCTGACCCAATGCCCGGCGAATTCCGTCCTGACCGTCTCCCTGCCACTGGGTGGCGTCAACCTTCAGACTTTGGGGCAGTTCGAACGTGCGTTTGCGGCATCCGGTCTGGCAATGCTTCAGCT
>JAGLDW010001379.1 GCA_023145395.1 Lentisphaeria bacterium
TGCAACGCCGCGGGCGCTTGTGTCTTGGCCGATGCCCTGGTCATCACCACGGACAGCCTGGAACCCGGCGACGTGGGCCTGTCTTATGACAACGAGGGAGCCAACATGGAAGCCTCAGGCGGCCTCGGGACCAACACCTGGACCTTGAGCACGGGACCGAGTTGGCTTTCCTTGTCCGAGACCGGCGTATTTTCTTCGACGGACGACGAGACAATCGTCGGCGAATACCCCGTCACGATCGGCGTCACCGACGAAAGCAACCGGGGCAACGGGCAGTTGGTTGAACGGGATTACACGCTGAATATCGTGATTTGCTCCGGGGAAGATGAGTGCTGGGAAGGCAGAAACAATGCTTGCGCGGTGGGCATACGCGCTTGCGTAAACGGTGAGTTCGGCGCTTGCGTGATAGACGAGGACAACGTGAATTATTCCGTCGAGCTCGCCCACTGCGGACCCGACTGCAACCCCTGCGACACGGCGATTGCCAACATCTGTTCGGCAGGCATCTGCGGCTGCGGTGGGGGGGCTGCCTGCACGGGCGATCTTAACTGCTGCGGGGAGAAAGCTCTTGGAAGCTGCGTAAATCTTCTCACGGACCCCGCCCACTGCGACAAGTGCGGATTCGATTGTGCAGTACGGGTGCTGCATGTGGAAACCCCGGCTACCTGCGTTGGTGGGGTTTGTGGGTATGAGGGTGATTGCGCTGATGGGTGGCATGATTGTGATGGGGATCGGAGTAATGGGTGCGAGGTGGAGCAAGGCGTGGCGAATTGTGGGTTTTGCGAAGACAACTGCGTCACGGGGCCGAACGCTGAGCCCGGCACCTGCAATGAAGAAACCGACCGCTGCGATTACGTCTGCGAGGGTCACTTCGCGGATTGCGACAGCGCGGCCCCGGGCTGCGAGACGGACCTCACGCTTGCAGCCACCTGCGGTGATTGCCCTGGGGGGAATGTGACCGACTGCACCCTCGGCGAGGTGGATTTGCTGTGCCTGTATGACTCGGTGAACACTGAGTACTACTGTGGTTGTGATGTCGGGGCGAATCATCAGGGAAATAACCAGGACAATCCGGATGGCAATGTGCTTTGTGGGGATGCGCAGATTTGCTGCGTGGTCGACGGCAAGGGGACTTGTGTTGAGCATGATGCGGAGCATTGTTTTGATTGCGGGGTTGTGACGGAGTCTGTGTGTAATCCGTCTGTGGGTGGGATTTATTGTGTACCGGCG
>JAGLDW010000138.1 GCA_023145395.1 Lentisphaeria bacterium
CAGCACACCGTCCCCATCGTGCTCCTCGCCCGCGTCTTCCTTCTTCTTCTTCTTGCCCTTCTTTTCAGCCTTTGATTTCTTTGCCTCAGCTTTCGCCTTCTTCTTGTCGGCCTTTGTCTTCTTCTTATCCCTCTTCTTCCCCTCTTTCCCGGCGCCTCCGATTTTCTGGATTGGCTCAATGTCGCCAAACTCATCATCGGGTTGGGGAGGGACATAACCGTCCTGTTTTTTCAGAGAAAGCTTTGGCTTCTCATCCCCGTCCTCAAGCAGTTCCAAATAGGCAGGCAATGGTCGCCAGGTTTCACCGTCCCATGCAAGATCGGTGTCCGAGAGCTCCCCGGACACGAGCATGCGCTCCACTTCTTCTTGCAGCATGGCGACGCCGTCTTCAGACTCGCCCGCCTTGTAGACAAGAATGACCTTCTTGTCCGATGTCTTGGGGATGGAGATACCCACTCCGCAGCTGCCACAGTCCATTGTGCCGCCTGCATACTCCTCCTCAACCTGGTATGCAACCTTGCACTCTTCACAGCTAAATAGGATCATTCCGGCAACTCCTCTATCGACCCCTACCCTCTGAACCAGGACGAAAACCCCGGATCAGAATCTCTCGCGTATTTTATATACTACGCAATTTTCGAAGACGCAACAAGGCTGGATACTTCAGAAACGTTCCGCCACCACATTGTGGCTCCCTTATTTCACGATTTTCCACCACTTTACTCATGAGGCTCCTGCAGAACCCCACGCGAGCCACGTGGGGTTCTGCAGGAGCCTCTCATGGTTTTTCCGGCCCATGATCGGCGCAGATCAAATGGCGGCGGCGGAAGTTTCGCTCCGTGCGCCGCTAGACACCACCGAACGCGGACAGTCCACCATCGACTGCAAGAGTCGCACCGTGCACAAAACGAGCATCCTCCGAAAGAAGAAACAAGGCGGGCGACACCAAATCCTCAGGCTGCCCAAACCGCCCCATCGGAGTGTGATCGAGAATCCGCCGCCCCCTCTCCGTGAAACTCTCGCCATCCTCCTCCAACAAAAGGAAGCGGTTCTGGTCCGTGAGGAAAAAGCCCGGCACCAACGCGTTCACCCGTATCTCCGGGCAGTACTCCTGGGACAAGTGCACAGCAAGCCATTGTGTAAAGTTCACCACGGCGCTCTTGGCGGCGGAATAGGCGACACTGCGAGTCAGAGGGCGCACCGCACCCATGGATGCAATGTTCAGAACCCTGCCCGCGCCCTGTGCCACCATGTCCTCGACAAACACCTGGCACGGAAGGAAGGTGCCCAGAAAGTTAAGATCGAACACCCAGCGGACCGCATCTTCTGGAAGGTCGAAGAAGGAAAGATCCGCACTGGTCGTGGCGTCTTTGCGGGCGCCTCCCGCTCCATTGATCAGAAGATCCACAGGTCCATACGTGGCGTGCACGCGCTCCCGCACGTCCAGGAGACTCTCGCGGCTCAACACATCCCCGCACAGGGCCAGCGCCTCGCCTCCTGAACGGCGAATCTCCTCGGCAACGCTCTCGGCCCGGTCCAGCCGCGCGTGGCCAAGGACCACCACGTTGGCGCCTCGGCCACCAAGCGCGCGAGCCAATGCACCGCAGAGGACCCCACTCCCCCCAGTCACCACGGCCGTCTTCCCTGCCAGATCAAAGAAATCGCATTGCATTCAACCATTCTCCCCGCAACATCCATGGAGACACGGACAGCAAAAGCCACGTTGAGAGGAACTGTAGCATGGTTTGGTTCAGGCGACAGCCTGGCTCCCACAGGCGGCCGATCACGAGACATCATCATCTCTCCCTCCGGTGGTGGCTTAGGGGCCGTGTGGGCTCTCAGGTTGATTTCCAGCGACAAGACGCCACTTTGAGACAAGGATTTCGCACTACCCGAACATCATACTCGACACTGCCGGAACACAAACACCTCATGCCCTCACTCAGAGTACCCACACTCGGGCGACAGTGGCTTCTGCCCACGCTCGCCGTTCTCTTCCTGACGCTCGCGCTCATTGGCTGGATCGTCGGCGCCACCTCCGAGACCTATGGGCGCCGCAAACTCGCGAGAAAGGTGATGAAGCTCTCGATCACCGAGAGGGGCGATCTGCAGAACAGCCGCTTTTCTGAAGCGAAAGCGCTGCTCCGACAGATTCTCGAACTCACTCCCGACAGCCCCTACGCCCTCTACGATCTAGCATGCGCGGAGGGAGGGAGCGGGCAGGTCGCCAAAGGGGTGGCAGCGCTCGAGCGCGCCGCACAATGCGGGGCACACTGGCATGACGCCGCGCAGACTGACCCCGCACTGGCCCCCCTGAGAAACGATGAGGGCTACAAACGCGCAATGGCTCGCATGGCGGAGAACCGACGACAGCTCGAAGATAGTTTGCAGGATCCCTATGGTTGCGCGGACACAATCGCAACCAAACGCGCCTTCAGCACCTCGGGGGCGGTGTGCGCCCACTATGACAAACGTCGAAAGTTCCACCGCGAGGTAAGCCGATGGACCGGACCATGGCCCGTCTACTCTGGAGAGATGGACATCTTGAAAGGTCGGATCGACGCGCTCTCCGCCTACCTGGAATCCCATCCGGCCGCACAGGACCGTATGACGGCCTACTTGGAGATTGTCCGGTCATTCGGAGAACTGCACAACGCCACAGGCGCCTCGTCGCTTGTCAGCGAAGCGACAGTGCTGAGAATGCACTCAGCGCGGGCCCGCTTTGCGCGGGATCTTGACGAGACATCGACGACACGGCAGGCGGAGTACTACTTGATGGAGGCGGAGTGGCAAGCCGCGCTGAACGCACACATGGTGCGGGGACAGTCCAATTTGGCGGGTGCCTCCGTCAATCCCGACGAAGTCCGCCGTTTCGTCCGACGCTTCACCGAGCTTGCCGAGAGAGCCACTGGAGAGAAGACGGAACTGCTTGCCCTGAGCAGTGCGTTGCGCATCCTCCCACGCGACGAAACGCCCGAGCAACGTCGCGTCGTCGCCAAACGTTTGCTGGCGATGCTCGCCGTCAAGCCTGACATGAACGTCACCGTGTGGAGTCGATGCGGCGACTCCCTGCGAATCCACACGCCGCCGCCCGAGTTCCAAGTGGTGGACACGAAGGGAAGACAGCATTCCCTCGAGAACTTCAAGGACCGGATCCTGGTGCTGCATTTCGAGGCGACATGGTCCACGGCCTGCACGGAGGAGCGAGAGCTGCTGAAAACTCTGCGCGAGTCTGCGCCCCCCGAACGTGTGGCGCTGCTAAGCGTGTTTCTGGAAGACGGCAAGCAACGCTCCGAGGACGGATTGCGGACGTGGCTCACGGAGCACAGGATCGACTGGCCTAGCATCTACCAGGACCGAGTCTGGCACTCGGATCTCGCACGGGCGTTTCGGATCACGGCGCTGCCCAAGACCATCGTCATCCACCGAGGGGATGTCATTGCCAGCGGTCGCTGCGCACATGCGCAGAAAGCCGTCGCCACGGCCCTGGCCGAGAGCGAAACGCGATAGGCAACCGCGCTTACACGGGCTTCCCAGCTACTCTGTTGATAATGGATTGGAGGAAGATGATTTCCGAAGAGGGACAGAGATACTTCCAGAAACTGCATGAGTCTCCCGCGTTCGGCACTTCCGGGTTCGATCTCGCCGGATTGCGCGCGGGTATGGCGACCCGCCGCGAGCCCACCATAGACGCGGTGCGATGCACACGTTCGGAGATCGACGGCATGCCCTGCGAGTGGGTGATGGCCGCAGGCGCGGACCCGGATCTGCGACTCCTGTATCTGCACGGGGGCGGCTATGTCTCCGGCTCGGGGGCATTTTATCTTGCCATGGCTGCTCATCTGTCCGCCGCGACCAGATGCGCCATTCTTCTGCTGGATTACCGACTGGCTCCCGAACACCCCTTTCCCGCCGCCCTCGAGGACTGCATCCGCGCCCACGAATGGCTGACCGTGTCCGGTCCCGGCGGATCTGCGCCCGCAAAGGACACCTTCATTGCTGGAGATTCGGCAGGCGGCGGCTTGGTTCTTGCTACGTTGCTGGCACTCCGGGACCGCCAGGCGCCACTGCCAGCAGCGGGCATTGCCCTGTCTCCCTTCACGGATCTGACGTTGTCTGGCGAATCCATCCAGTCCGAGGCCGAGCTTGATCCCATCATGAGTCCTCGGTGCCTCCCCCAGTTCGTGAGTCTCTATCTCGGGGCGGCCGATCCCCGCCACCCGTACGCTTCGCCGGTGTTTGGCGACTACAAGGGCATCCCACCTCTGCTCTTCCAGGTTGGGGAGCATGAGGTCATCCGCGATGACAGTGTGAGAACGGCGGCCAGGGCTCAGGCCGACGAAGTCGATGTGACTCTGGAAGTCTGGCCGGGCATGTTCCATGTCTTTCCATCCCACGAGCCATTGCTGCCCGAAGGTCGGGATGCAATCCAGCATATCGCCGCATTCATCGAACGCTGAACAGTTCCTTCCATCCTCTCATTTTTTGCCCCACCATCTTTTACCCGCGCCCGAATCCGTCTCTTCCGGCATGTCATTTGCCAGTAACCGTCTGTTCTCTCTGTGGTGGAGAAAGAGAAAGGGCCGACCGCACGATGGCGGCCGACCCTTTAATTCTCGATGGACATGCGTCCGGTTCTACGCTGTGATTTCGGCGGCATCCTTCACCTTGGCACGAGTGCCGGGAGAGAGTTCTTCCTCGCTCTCAGCGTGGTGCCACGAACGCTTGTGCCAATGGGCCACAATCGCGCTGGCGACAAAGATCGAAGAGTACGTTCCAATGATCACACCAACCAGCATGACGTAGGCGAAGTCGTTGATGGCGCCGCCGCCGAACACCCAGAGCGTGAACACCACGATGAAGGTCGTGGTCGATGTGAGCACCGTCCGCGAAAGCGTCTGGTTGATGCTCATGTTAATGATCTGGATGTAGCTGCGATCACGATACAACTCCAGATCCTCACGGATCCGGTCAAACACCACGATCGTGTCGTTCAGCGAATAGCCCATAATGGTCAGCAAAGCCGCAACTACAGGAAGAGACAGCGTGCGGTCCGGCCAGATGAGATACAGACCAGCCGCAATGATGACGTCATGCGCCAACGCCGCCACTGCGGCCACACCATAGGCGAACTCGAACCGGAAACTGATGTAGATGACGATCCCAAACGTCGCCAGGAGCGCGGCTAGGAGCGCGTCGTACTTGAACTGCTTGCCGACAAGCCCGCCGACGCTGTTGGTCTGCGCCTGAACCAGTTGGCACTTTGGATAGGCCTGCACCAGGTTGTCGTACAGCTTTTGGAGGTCCAGTGCCGCCTCGTCCGTGGAACGCTCGGGCAGAGTCACCTCCAGAAGACGCGTACTCTGGGCCACGGAATTCTTGTAGATGACACGGGCATGGCTGTAGCCCTCTTTCGTCAAAAGTTTCTGCACTTCCTCGACGGGCGGTCTGTCCCCCGTGTAGCTGTAGGCAATCTCCGTGCCGCCGCGGAAATCGATGGCCAGCGCCCCTCCCCGACGGGTTCCGAACACCACCAGCGAGGCGACGATGAGCGTGCCGGACACCAACATCGTCATCTTGCTCTTGCCCAGAAAGTCAACCGACGGATCCTTGCAGAAACCATTCGGAAACATGCCAAACATTTTCTTCAGGTAGCCTAGGAAGATTCCCGTGTCGAACAGACAGCGAGTCATGAACAGCGCAGTGAACATACTGGCGATGATGCCGATGCTCAGAATCACGGCAAAGCCCCGCACGGGTCCGCTGCCGCATTTGAACAGAATGTAGGCGGTCAGCAACGTGGTCAGGTTCGAGTCCAAGATCGTCACGAAAGCGCGACCGTACCCGGCCTTGATCGCATTGCCAAGCGTTTTTCCAGTGCGGAGTTCCTCGCGGATGCGCTCGAAGATCAGCACATTGGCGTCCACCGCCATACCAATGGTCAACACCAGACCCGCGATTCCAGGAAGCGTAATGGTCGCCCGGAACAAGGCCATTGTTCCCACGACCAAAACGAGATTGCAGACAAGCGCCGCGATGGCCGCCCAGCCAGCCAAGCCGTAATACACGATCATGAACACCATAACCATGGTCAGGCCCGCGACGGCAGCCCACACACCATCCCGGATGGATGACCGACCCAGCGTGGGGTCCGTTCCAAACTCGCTGTCGATGGAAATGTCCACGGGCAAATTGCCGGACTCAATGACACCGGCCAGCTTGGAGGCTTCCTGTGCGGTGAAGTTGCCCGTGATCTCGGCGCTTCCCTGCACAATGGCGCTCTTGATGGACGGTGCGCTGTACACGGTGCCGTCCATCACAATCGCCAGGCGCTGTCCGACATTCGCTTTCGTGATCTTGGCGAAGGCCTTGGCGCCAAGCGCCTTGAACTGAAGGTTGATGGCATAGTTGCCGTACTGGTCGAAGGTGGGCCGGGCCCGCTTCACCTGGTCGCCGGGAAGATCCTCGGGGACGATCTTCAGAAAGACCCGCTGGTAGAGGACCTCACCATCCTTCTCGGACTCCATCACATGCGGACGGCTTTGAAATCCGTCGCTGGGCTGGAAGTTCTTCGCGCCCTTCTGGTATTCGGCCACCTTGGCTGCGCTGGCCGGATCGACAAGAAAGAACTCGAGCCGGGCCGACTTCTTGATCATTTCGCGGATGCTCGCCTTCTCGTTTTCACTGACTGTGGGCATCCGTAGAGAGATCGAGGTGGAGCCAGCCTCCTTGATCTCGGCCTCGGCAACTCCGAGCATATCGACGCGGTTGCGCAGAATGACCATGATCTGGTCCCTGACCTGCTCCGGAGTCCGTCCCTCGAGAAGGGGATCGTCCGCATCGAAGCCAATCACAAACTCCGTGCCACCCTGCAGGTCGAGCCCGAGATGAAGCTTGCCGCGCGCTTTTCCCGAAACGTAGCTCAGAACCACTTTGTTCGAGGGCTTTGCGATGGTCGGAACGTCGATGTAGTCCCGCAGACGCACGCCCTGCCAACCCACATCGTCCTTCGCCGCCTGAAGAAATGCCATGCTCAGGGGCAGCGTCTTCTTGCCGCCGCTTTTCTCGACCGCGTCCGTCATGACTTTCTGCGCACGCTCCGTCAGTTCAGCGAACCGCTCGACCTTGACCTGCGGCGCACGCGCCTCCTCGTACTCCTCCTCAAGAATAGCACGCTCCTCGCCCTGACTCTCGCCTAGGGCATCGAGCTTTTTGCGCAATTCACCCACGCGGGCAGCATTCTCAGCCGCGTCCTTCTCGTAGTTCTCGAGCTGCCCCGAGGCAACCTTTTCGAACATCTCCAGGAAGGGACGATCCTTGTAGGGGAAGATCGAGATGGCCCACCCAAACATGACGACGACGATCAGCGCCCAGCGCCAGTACAACGACTTCTTCATCTATGACTCTCCGAAAAGGACAGATTTCTGCCAAACAACGCCGCAAGATGCACAAAGCACCTACTTTTCCTTGCTCTCCGTGTCCGTCACCACGGCGGAAATCGCCGAACGGACAAGTTTGATCTCCACCTTCTCCGAGACACGCAGCATCACGGAGGTCTCCTCCACGCCCGAGATTGTGCCATAGATACCGCTGTTGGTCACCACCTCGTCACCCACCTTCACACGGCTCACCAGTTCGCGGTGTTCGCGCTGCTTCTTCTGCTGCGGGCGAATCATCAGCAGATACAAGACGACAAAAAGAAGGATGAACGGCACGTAGCTTCCCAGGCTGCCACGGACACCGCCGCCCTTGGGCGCGGCCGCTTGCGCAAACGACACAGCGGACTGCAGGAAAAACAATGACATGACTCGGTTGCTCCAATTGGTGCTGGCCGACACGCTCGAACCACGAACAGGACATAAAAACACGAATCTAGAATGTAGCTCGCACTTCCGGCCTTGCCAATCCAGCCGTGTCGAATCGACGATTTTCGCGAAAATGCGAAAACGGGGTGGAAAACGCTTGTAAAGAATGGGGGCGAAAGTAAAGTAGAGGTTGTCTTAAAACGCTCCTTCCGCAGTCTGGATTCGTGTTGCGGGGAGCGTCTGGTTCTTCACCTTGGGGACGGCCCCGCAAGAGGCTCAATGGCGAAACGCAAGACTACCATTCTCGTCGTTGACGACGAAGTGAGCATCGTGGAGGTCCTGAAAAGCCTGTTCCGCCGCGAGGGCTACCGAGTCAAGACTGCGTGTGGAGGTGAAGAAGCGCTCGAACTCCTCCAGCGCGAGCCCGTGGACCTGATGCTCTCCGACATCCGCATGGAGCCCTTCGACGGCTTGGAACTGCTCAAGAGAGCCCGCGACAGACACCCTCACCTCGCTGTCATCATGATGACGGCCTACGCCGATATCGACACCGCCGTCAAAGCGGTCAAACAGGGCGCTTTCCACTACATCAGCAAGCCCTTCAAAGTCGATGAACTGCTCACTTCCGTGCAGCGCGCGCTCGCCTATGAGAACGTCATGGTCGAGAACGAGAGTCTTCTCGAGACCCTTGAGACCGGGCACACCTTCCGCAACATGGTCGGAAACCACGAGTGCATGCGCGCCGTCTACCAGACGATCGAGAAAGTGGCCAAGACCGACGGAACCGTCCTGCTTCGCGGCGAGAGCGGGACCGGAAAAGAGCTGGTTGCCAAAGCCATCCACATGGGCAGCCACCGGGCCGCCCAGCCCTTCATCGCCCTCAACTGCACAGCCGTCTCCGACAGCCTGCTCGAGTCGGAGCTTTTCGGTCATGTCCGGGGCGCATTCACCGGCGCCAACGCCAACAAGACGGGCCTGTTCGAGACGGCTGGCGGAGGGACATTGTTCCTCGACGAGGTGGGATCCATCCCCGCCAGCATGCAGCTCAGCCTCCTCCGAGTCCTCCAGGAGCGGGAGATTCGCCCTGTGGGAGGCACCAGGTCGATCCCTGTCGATGTGCGCATCGTGGCCGCCACCAACGAAAATCTTGAGCAACGCATCCAGGAGAGTCTTTTCAGGAAGGATCTTTTCTACCGCTTGGCCGTGATCCCCATCGAGCTGCCCGCGCTTCGCGACCGCGCGTCCGACATTCCGCAACTGGCCATGCACTTTCTGAACAATGTCAACGAGCAGGAGAAACGTTCCGTCACGATCACCAACGAAGCGCTGGCCGGGCTGCAAGCCTACAGCTGGCCGGGCAACGTGCGCGAACTCGAGAATGTGATCACCTGCGCGGTCACCCTCTGCGAGACGGACCGGATCACGGCCGGGGACCTGCCCGACAACATCCGCTCCATCAGCCCTCGACCGCTCGAGTCACAGGGCGGCGCCGAGGTCCTTCAGCCTCCCGCCGGCGTATCGCTCAAGGCCTTCCTTCGCGACAAGGAGCGGACCTATATCGGCCAGATTCTCAAGCAATGCGACGGCGACAAGGAAGGCGCGGCCAAAGCGCTGGGAATCAGCTTGGCAACCCTGTACCGAAAATATGGAGATGGGTGACCGCCATGTGCATGCAGAACGGGAAACAACAGCGCGGCGGACTGGTCATCGGCAGCTGGCTCGTGCTCGCCGGTATCGCTCTGCTAGCCTGCGGCGGGTGTGCGAGCACCGGACAGGAGCCCATTTTCACCATCGCCATACACACGTTCGCACGCAAGGGGAACGCTGGCGGTGGAAGAGCCAAGGCCGTGTCCAACTACGAGGGATCGAAGAAGGTGTTTGTGCACAGTTTTGCGGTGATCACATCAAGAAACATCACAAAGGCGACGTTCCTCGAAAACGAAACCGATGCGCAGCGGCACACGGTCCGCTTCTATCTTGACGACTACGGCGCGCGCCGCTGGGAGCAGCTCTGCCGTCAGGAAATAGATGGCTGGTGCGCCGTGCTTGTGGACGGGTTCTACAGATTTGGCGCCCGTCTACCCAGACGCTCGAAAACGTTCAGTATCATGGACATTGTGGGGCCATGGGAGCCCGTAGAAGGACAGCACGTCGCGAACGAGGCGGCCAACAACCATACGTTGACGGGCTTTAAACCCGTGCATTCTGTGCGGTAGAGTGACACGAACGCGCGGACACTAGTCTGCAACTTCATGTTGTGAACCGGACCGGACACTGAAAGGCAGATCTTCAGGAATGAGCAACAACGCACCCCTCTGGAATGACGTAGACGAGTTGTACGACCTCTTTCTGGAAGTCGAAGGCGGCGACGAGAAAGTGTTCGAGGCGCTCGCCCAAGCCCTGTCAAAAGCCGAGCCCCGGCGAATGTCCGACTGGCCCAAGCCAGTGCGGGATTGCTGGACGGAGGGCCTAAGGGACTATATTCTCGAGTCCGTGGATCCAAGAAAGCTCTCTGCCGCCATCACCAACCTTGTGCATGCGCTCGCCCCCACTGGATACGACCTGCCGAAGTTTCGCGATTGCCTGGCCACACTTGCCAGACAGCAGTTCTCCAGCTACCCCGATCCCGCCGGCATGATGGAGGCGACAGGCATTTACAAGACCTCCGTCCCCACGGACCAGATCGCCCGCCGCGTGGAGGTCATGAAAGTTCTGGAGGCCAACGTACACATTTTCGAACCTTCCCAGGGTATCGGAACGGTCACCAAGGTCGATGGCATCGTCAACGAAATCCGAATCCTGTTCGAGCGGGAGGTGGTGATCGAGCTTGCCACCATGGTCGATGCCTTCGTGGTCATCCGACCCGGCTCGCTCCTCGATTCGCTGATCTCCGGGACGAAGAAATGGAGTGGCGCCGAGACACTGGCCGCGCTCCGCAGCGCGCTCGAAGACAACCTCGCGTGGGGCAAGACGCCTACGCAGGCTCTCCTCAAGAGCATCCTAGTGCCCCACGTGGTCAACGCGAAGAGCTACAAAAGCTCCCTGGCATCCGCTTCTCCGAAAGCGGAAGACAAACCGGCGATCCGCCCTTGGGAGCAGGCTCGCGGCATCGTCGAACTTGCGGGGTTGCTCGCCGACCAGGAAGTCTCGGAGAACGCGCCCGAGGGCATCCAGGAAATCACC
>JAGLDW010001380.1 GCA_023145395.1 Lentisphaeria bacterium
CAAGGCGCTTGGCGCTGACCCGCGTGTGGATCAATTTAAGGTCACTTTTGGGGATCCCAGGAACTGGTCCGCGGATCCCAAGCAAGCACCAGCCGTCGTGGTCAAGCCATCATCCAGGCGAAAAGGGAAACTCCGCCCAGTCCAGGATCCTGCCTGTCTTACCTTGTGCAACCCCGATGACCATCTGATCAAAACGAGCGTGCTTGTGGAGGCTCTCGCGGGAAAAGCACGTCCTGTCCCCGATCTGGTCTCGCCAGATTTTCACCGTCGATTCACAGTTCGCATCCAGCTCCCGTCCTATCCTGCCATGCGTTCCAAGGCGTCCAATAGCCCTTGCTTGACCTGGTCCATCGAGCTGTCCATCGATTTTCAACTAGAGGCCGATGATTTTGGGTATGACCCGGAGTTGAAGTGCCCTTCCATGGGCTGATCTGGTGGATGCAACACTAGCCGCATTCAAGTAAAATTAGTGATTGTGTAAACTTACACAAAAGAGCGATAATTAGTGATTACCATTGACCTGTCTGGAATGTTCCCTTCGATTTTTGGTAGGTGTTTTTTCTGAATTAGCCTGGGAGGCGTCACTATGGGCCGTGTGAGAATTGTAGCCATCTTTTGGTCTCTGTTGTCATGTTCACTTCTTCTTTGGGCCTCCGCTTGTTCTGAGTCGAAAATAACAGAGGGCGCTTTCTGCGAATCGGATGACGAATGTTCCGGGGATCTGGTCTGCGAGTACAACGAGTGCGTGGAGCCGGATCCCAACGCCTGCGAACCCGCTTGCGTGCCTCAGGTGGAGACCTGCTTTCAGGGTACCTGCGTGGTGATAGCCGACGCCAACGACAAGGACGGTGACGGCAGTCCTCAAAACGAGGACTGTAACGACTTCGACCGCACTATCTATCCGGGGGCTATCGAAGCCTGCGATGGGGTGGATAACGACTGCGACGATCAGGTGGACGAGGATTGCCCGGTTTGTACAGACGGTGAGAGCCGCGACTGCGGCAGCGATTTGGGCGCGTGTGCCGGCGGTTCTCAGGTGTGTCAGGACGGGACCTGGACTGCCTGTACCTCCCAGAATCCCGTGCCCGAGACCTGCGATGGTCTGGACAACGACTGCGACGGTCGTACCGACGAGATCTGTCCCTGTACCGACGGGGACGAGCAGCCTTGCTCGGTGGATGAGGGGATTTGCGTAGCCGGGACGGAGCTGTGCGAATCAGGCGCTTGGACCGGTTGTCTCAATGGCCAGCTGCCTGCTGAGCGGGAGCTGTGTAACGGGCATGACGACGACTGCGATGGGTCCACCGATGAAGACTTCCCATTGGGCGAGGCCTGCACCGCCCCGGGCGAGTGCGGCGCGGGTGTGCTGGAATGCGCCGGCGAAGAGGCGGTGAGCTGTTCCACTGCCCCAGGCGGCGGCCAGGACGGCTCGCGGGCAGAGCTGTGCAACCAACTGGACGATGATTGCGACGGCGAGACCGACGAAGACTTCACCGAGCTGGGCGCAGTCTGCGACTCGGACGACACGGACGAATGCCAAAACGGTACCTGGACCTGTGCCGCCGACGGCCTGGGCTTGGTATGTGAGAACGAGACGGTCACCGATCTGGCCGATGAATGCAACGGTCAGGACGACGACTGCGACGGCGAGACCGATGAGGACTACGGCATCGGAGAGCTGTGCGAAGGCGTAGGCGGCTGTGGAGAGGGAGTCATCGAATGCGCCGATCTGAACGCCGTACGCTGTTCCACCAATCCGGGGGGCAGCCACTTCGAGCCTGGCCCGGAACAGTGCGACAACGTGGACAACGACTGCGACGGCTTGACCGACGCGGAGGACGAGGACCTGCTCATCACTTCCTGTGAGCTTCAGCAGGGTGTGTGCGCCTCCGCGATGCACTCGGTCAACCAGTGCGTGGCCGGTGCCTGGCAGGCCTGCACCGCGGCTCAGTACGGCGGCGAATACGGCGGTGAGATTTGCGACGGCCAGGACAACGACTGCGATAGCCAGGTAGATGCCGCCGACGGTGATCTGCAGCAGCCCCTGTGCGAAAACCAGAACGGGGTCTGCGCCGGAGCCATCAAGCCGGTTCAGCTGTGTGTTGACGGCACGTGGGCGGAATGCGGTGCCGCCGCTTATCAAGCCCACTCTCAGCACTTTTTGGCCAATTCCGACCCTTGCGACGCCCTGGACAACGACTGTGACGGACTGACAGACGCTGAAGACCAGGATTTGGTCCTCATGG
>JAGLDW010001381.1 GCA_023145395.1 Lentisphaeria bacterium
GCAAAAATCGGGTAGAATCTCGAGTACAAGGTGCTCGATCTCGAGTGAAAAAAGACGGACAAAAAACAGCCCTTTTGGACAAAAATACACCTTCTCATTTGTCCCGGCGCCGGGACAGTGTTTCGCCTTATAACTCGGAAGCTTACAAACCCGTCCGTTTCATTTTGCCTACATCGCCAGCAAATGGGTCTTGGCTCGTCTGGGCCACGAACCCCACGGTGCGTTCGAGGCTATCAAGCGCGTTCTTGATAACATCGGCCTCCACAAATGGGTTCTTTGGCCCAAGCTCAGTCATAATGCCTCCTTTCAATTGGTACCGGTTAGGCCTCCGTCCCCACCTTCTCCACCTTCCGTTCTAAAGAAGGTCCTGGCAACAGCGGAAGCCTAGGCTGGGGAGCCTGATGGCGTCATTGAATGCGATGGAGGCGCTCTGGCAGGTCAGTTCGCCGGGTGGGCTCTCGTAGGTGCCGCCGCGTACTCCATAGTGATCGGGCCCGGACGAGAGGAGCGTGGACGTCCATTCCTGGAGGTTACCGCTGAGGTCGTAGACGCCAAACTCGGACAAGCAGGTGTCGGTCGCCAGCGGGCAGCCGTAGTCATTCCCGGTGGGGTAGAGCACAAAGTGGTCGTTGGGAACCGTGCAGTCGAAGTCGTAGTCCCAGCCGTTGCAGGCGTACAGGTCGTAGGCGACTCCGTAGGGATAGCTGGTATAGCTGGCGCCGAAGGGTCCGTCACCCTCGCAGGCACGCTGCCACTCGTCTTCGGTGCACAGCCGCTTGCCCGCAGCTAGGCAGGCCGCACTGGCCTCGGGACGGGTCACCGACCGCCACGGCATCGTTCCTGGGTTGGAGCAGGCCAAGTGATCGGCGCTGCCGACATTGATTGCGTCCGCGTCGGGGCGCGACGCCTCGTAGGCGTCGATTCGGAAGGACCCCACCCAGACACCCGACGAGGTGATCCCGGAGCCAACCTGGACCCAGGTGTCGGACATAACGATGACGCCGAGGGGATCAAACACCTCGTCGACCAGCCCGTTGCAGTTGTCGTCGAGGTTGTTGCACAGCTCATAGGAAAGCGCGGTTTGCCCCGGCTCGGTGATGTCACACATCACCGCCGAGGGATCGGTGGGGTCGCAGATTAGGTTGCCAGTGCCGCGACAGATGCCGTTCTCCCCGTCGTCACAAGGATCCCCCTCGTCAGTCGGGGTGTGGGCGACTTGGGGGAAACTCTCGTCGAACTGGAGATCGCAGTCGTTGTCCAATCCGTCGCACAATGTTTCTTCTGGGACCAACTCGCCGCATGAGTCGACCTCGACTGCGCCTGGCGACGCTCGGTAGTCGCAGCGCCAGGTGGTCACGCCGTCACACTCGGAGCACACCGGAGTCGGGCCATCGCACTCCCCCTGGTTGCTGCAGACCATCCCCGTTGGCGGAGAGATGCCATCGGGGTACTCGCCTGGCTCGTCGGTCAGGGTGTCGCAGTCGTTGTCCAGGCCGTCGCACTCCTCGGGACCCGATTTGGTGCACTCGTACTCACAGCCGAGGATGTCGCTGGGCTCGTCGTCGCCATCTGGGTTTTCCCAGCCCGGCAGGCAGGAGATGACATAGCATTCGCGGCCCGCACCGAGATCGTGGCAGCCGTTGACCGCGTTGGGCAATGCACACACGGTACAGCTGCCGTCCGCGCTGCAATAGC
>JAGLDW010001382.1 GCA_023145395.1 Lentisphaeria bacterium
AGTTCCGTAGGTGCTGTCCGCAATCCGCGCCGCGCGGAGGGCCGCACGGCATACTGGCGAATCGCGCATTGGATCCCGGCGTGCACGTGATACTTTGATTTCATCGCCAAGCACGCGTTTCTTGAGGAGATTTCCCTGATGACAGCCGTTGCGCATCCGTCCAGCATCTCCCGGCTCCCTGGCTTCAGAACGCTGATCCGAAACCGTTTGCTCGCCATTGCATTGGCACTTGTTTCGCTTCTGTCCTCAGCGCACGCTGACAAGGTCTTTTTCCGCGACGAACTGACCGGGGCGGAGATGTGGCGACTCACGAGTTTTTCCTCGACCCATGTCTACAGCAATGCATACCGCCCGTTCAGTGCTGACGGGCGGCTGATCTGCGCCACCCGGTCGAGCGTTCATTGGGTAGATGGGCGAGCCTATGTCCTGGACCTCTTCGATGGCCACGCGACCCTGCTCGGCTCGGAAGGCGAGGGTGCAAGTCAACCCTTTTTTCTCCTTGGACGGAATCGGCCGGGCGTGATCTACTTCGGTCGGCAAGACGACGTCATCACAGTCCATCTGCACTGGCTCGACACGGGCGAGGACAAAAAGGTCGCGCAACTGCCACCGCATGTCGGCATCCTGTTCAATGCCGGTGAGGGGCTAATGGGGCCGAATTCGGAATACATACCCCTGTGCGGCGACCTGAACGGCGATGGCTTGGCGGATTTCGGCCTGTTGCCGCTATGGAAAAAAGGACCGCCCATCATCCTTCTCACCTCGCCGACGGCCGCATTTGCCGGCAAGACCGTCTGCCCCACTCCCGAACGCAATCTTGTCGGCCTGACCAAGGCGATTTGCCATCCCGACATCCTCCGGCGAATTGCGGCGGGAGAAAAACTGGATTTTCGCCAGTGCTGGGCTGATGCCAGACTGGAATCCTACATCGTCCGGGTGGATTTCAAGACTCTCAAGGTAGAACTCTTTCCCACCAAGCGTGTCCGCTTCCTGACCCACGACGCCTTCTCCGGCGACGGCAAACTCATGTCCAGAGGTGGCGTGGCCTGGAAGACCACCCCGCCGGGCTCGGGGTTGCCTTTCACCATCGGCGCCCTGAACTGGCGGGTCCACGGCGGCAATCACTGGGGCACCTGCGGGCTCGACGGACGCTACCTTGTGGCGGACACAGGCTACAACGGCATGGAGCAGTTGATGACGCTGGATCTGTGGACCGGCGAAGCAAGCCTGCCAATTCACATCGGGACGCCAACCCGACCCGCCTCACAGATCTCGCAAGACCACGGTCACCCCGGAGGTAGCCCGGATGGGACCAAGGTCATCGCGCACTCCTGCTACGACTTGGTCGGACACCGCCTCTACGGAGTGCCAACCGAGGATGTTCTCCCCGGGGCGGCAGTGATTCCCGTGGTGACCACCGAGGGGTTCGCCCCCTCGGGACGACTCCTGGTCCGCCATGGCTACAACCGCAACGATCTGGTCGTTTTCTACAAGCGCAAAGACGCAACCCATTTTCTGGACTGCGACTGGGGCGAAGACACGGTCGCCCGGCTGAAGAAGGCGATCGGCAAAGACAAGATCGAGAAGGGCAGTCACCTCATTTCCGACCTCGATGGACGCCTGTTTCCCGACGGGCGGCTCCGTCCCAAGAAAGAGTACATCGCTGTCGTCCGCAATCCCGCTCCGCCCCAAACGCCGAGCATCGACTTCAAAGGCGCTGCAGCCCACATCCGCTGGCGGCCCCCGGCACGCCGCATCGAGACCGCCGGCTATGCCGTATACCGTCAAGCGGGAGCCCGCGTGCCGGAACGCCTGAACAACACGCTCACGACAACCTGCGAGTTTGTGGACAAAACGGTGCCAGAAGGAGAAAAGGTTCGATACTGGGTCCGTGCCGTGGAGCGTTCCGGATTGTACAGCGACTGGTCCGCGCCGGTCGGGGTCACGAACAAGGTGCCGCAAACCGTGGTTCTGGATGCCTATGACATGCCGGGGACCACCTACCTTGAGCCTGGAGACATGCCGGAAGGCGATCAGCGCAAGATCGTGTTCGGCATTCCCGCCGCAGGCCGGCACACTCTCTGGGTGCGTTGCCAGGCACCATACGGCACTGAGACGTTCGGTGTCACGCTAGACGGCAGAGCCGTCGGCGAACTGACCGTGACCGACTCCGAATGGCACTGGGCCAGAGTCGGCTCCTGGAAGCTCGCGGCCGGCGGGCACGAACTAGTGCTGTCGCGCTCCGTCAAATACGAGATCTCCCCCGCCAACGTCATAGGCAATCCCGGCTTCGAAGAGGGGTTGGATGGCTGGGTGGTGCCCGAGGGCATCACAAGCCTCGACTCGACCTTCCCCCATTCCGGCGGAAAATGTCTGAAGATGGAGGGGGATCTGACGGGCACGGAGCTCTATCAAAGAGTGAATCTCAAGGCCAAGTCCAATCGCTACTATCGACTTTCCTTCTGGGTGCGGGCCGTGTTTTCCAAGGCCGGCTCCTCCACTCGGTTGTACAAGAAGCATCCGCACACGTCCGGCGCCTTCTGGGTCAATGCCGAGCCGTTGCGGGATCCCGTTGGCCGGATCGTCTACGGCGACTTGTTCGAGGCCACCCACTGGCGGCAGATTGTGCGAGAAGTCCATGCCTGGCCCGGCATGGATGTCACCAAGGTCAAGGTGCGACCGTTCCTGAGTCATCCAAGCTGGGGCGAGCAGAAGGGCACGGTTTGGATCGACGATGTGAAGTTTGTCGAACTTGGGCCTCGAAAGCGACCAGTAAAGGCCACGAAACTACTCGTGACCAACGTGGACGGATACGTGCCCGAAGGAAAGGCCGGCCGGGAGGCATACACGTTCCCGACGATGCCCGTCATCCCGGTCGCGGGTCTCCGGCAAACCGGAGCCACTCGCAACACCATCGCTCTTAGGTGGAATGCCACCCGCCCCGGCACCCGTGGCTACAATGTGTACATCAGCGAGGGCGACGAGTGCCCCCCCACCAAATATTTTCGCAAGACCACCGTCTGGGGTGCGAACTTCGCAGTCGTCGAAGGTCTGGAATATGGGAAACGCCACACAATCAAGGTTGCTGCCCTCAACGAGGATGGTGTCGAGGGGGCACCTGCGGCCCTGCGCGCACGAACTGCGGACATGCCCCCTGAAACGCACACCGCCCCAGCCGCAAAGCTGCCCGCGAAGGCAAACGCTGGAATCTGAAGCCAGGCAAACACACCATCACCATGCGCACCCGCGAGTCCGGCACCCGGCTGGCACAACTCGTCGTCACCAACGACCTCCGGCCGCACCCGCCACTCCCAGCAGAACCGCAGGAAGAATAAGCCGTTAGAAGAAATCACCAGGCAGGAGACGATGGCTCCCCCGCGTTCTCCAACCGAAGGATGAAGTCGATCATTTCCTGCCGAACAGCATCCAAGTCCCTGCTGGTGTCCAGTTCGTTGAGCCACTTTTCCGCCGCCAGGGCGGTGCCCTGCGCTTCCCGGTCTCCTGACTTCTTCGCTTTCCTGATCGCCAGCGACAACGTGGTGGCGTACCTGATATCGTCAATGCCTTCCCTGTATCCTTCCCAAGCGATGGTGTCGATGACTCCATCAACGGTGGGATAGGCGAACATAAAGTCCCTTTGTACTGGATCATCGAAGTCGTTCCAGGCGTTGCCGGCCGCAGCCTGAAACGAAAAGGTCGCAGCTCCATCGTAGTTCGCCTGCCAGAGGAGCAGGCCGAAGTTTCGTCGGTACACTTCCGGATTCTCGATGCCGCTCTGCGGGTTATAGTAGCACCAGATCTTGTGACCGACTGAATGCCATTTGGCCGCTTCGGAGGCCAGCGGCGCGCCCCAACAGACCAGCAAGTCCTGGATGTCGCCCATGCCCGCGTCGAAATTCGTCGCGTAACCAGCCACGAACACCTTGCCACCAGCTTGGTGGGTTGCTTCCCAGTGTGGTCGCTGGGCGGTCAATTTCTCCCCGGTTGCTTCGTCGATGCCGTAGAAATACACTTCGGGTATGCCACTGGCAGCAGCCAACGCAACGATCCGCTCGACGGCCTTGGGATCGCTGGAAGCATTCACCGCGCCGCGACACCAGCTCAGAACATAGAGTGCCTGCCCACCCATCCCTGTTGCCTCTCGCAACCCCAGATACTCCCTAAGAAGCTCCTCACCATATCCTTGGTTACACATTGGATTCGTGACGCCATGGGCAAACATGTTCCTGAGCTCTGCGCTCAATTGCCGTCGGCTCTTGTCTTCGGAGGAGATGCTTCCTTCCGGCCGCTTCGGGTTGAGCTTGCCATGATAGTAGATGCTGCTCTCGAATGTTTTTTCGAGGTCATAGAACGTCTTTGGAGCCGCCAGTTTGAAGGGCAACACTCGCAGTTTCAAAGAAAGATCGGCCAAAGTCCTTCCCCCTGCTGAAAGAGAGATCTTGCCAGTATACAATCCAGCCTCTGCGGGGTCCGGCACGTGCACCGTAACCCAAAACTGCTTGTTGGTGCCGGCCTGGATCGTCACGGGCAGAAGAACTGCGCTGTCCGCAACTGGCAGCTCTTCGATGTCCTTGATGCGAGGATCCCGACCGGGGTGTCCGTTGTGTGCCAATTCGTCCGGGTCGCTGATCCATATGTATTCCTCTTTTTCGGCAGTTTCCCCCCTGGCACGAGTGACTTTGAGATAATTCCGCTCGTTCTTGAGGTCCACCCGGACCAGGCTGTCATCCTTGAGCAAAAGCTCCGGCACCAGGACATGCCGGCTCTTGTCCTGGGCGTTGCCTACCCAGGCAGTTCCCGCCTGGTACCAACACTTCACGACCCGGATGTCCACAGCTGCGGCGGGGATGATGCCGCTGTCACCTCGAAGGTCCGTTGCCTGCACCCGCAAATCAGCGAGATCGGCAAGGGCCGAGACCACGAAACTCGCCGGTTCGTACTCCCCTGGTGTCGCGCTAACTTCCAGGTCCTCTGACAGTTTCCCCGGAACAAGGACATCGTTCACCAGAATTTTCCGCTGCGAGATAGGGGGGACGACATAGACAGCCAGTTCACGATCGCCCAGGTCCGCTATTTGCCGAATGTTAACGAGGATGACGGGAAGTTGATCAATCCTGGAATCGGTCTGCTCTCGTTCCAGGGCGCCGATCTCCCCTGCTCTTTTCATCTTCTCCATCTGTTGTCCGAGGCGGTCCAGCTCCACCTGTAGTTTAGCTCTGAGCAATCTGTCAGTAGCAGAGGAAGGGCTGGGGAGTGCGCGCATTTGCTGGGCACAATCCGCCAGGATCTGTTCCCAGGAAGCCAGCTTTGCGGCAACCTGATCTTTGACCGGACGCCACCGCCGGGTCAGTTCCTTCCGATAGGCCGCATCTTCCAGCACGATTCCCGCAATCCGCAGGTCATCAAGATAAACGGTCAGTCGTTGCCCCGGCTTGCCGTAAAGGAAGAGACCGATTCTGGTCGCGTAGGCACTGGTATTTTCTGCCGTGGCCGGCCACGGCCAGTTGGGACGCTGCATCAGCCAACGTGTCACTCTTGTGCGCAGCTTGGCCACATCCCCAGCAATGCGGGTCCAGCCGCCCTTGGTCGTCTGGCAGACTGTGAAGGCCTCCTGGGCAGAACGCCCGACCGGCAGGATCTCGAGATCCAGTCCCAGCCCGGCAGAACCGGTATTCTCTTTTCCCAGCAACAAATGAGCAGAAAAGCTGAGGTCGCCCTCAACCGGAAACTTCACTGGAATGGACCAGTAGACATAGGATCCATCCCGAATGGTGATGTCCAATTTGAAGCACTTTGTTCCCGATCTCTTCCTCTCCGTGGTCAGTCCTTTGAAGTGAACGGTGTACTGCCCGTCGCTCTTCCAGAACTCCACCGGATCGTCCTCGTCCTCAAAGCTCTGTGTATAAAGATAGCGTTTCATCTGTCCCTCCTGTGCCATCAGAACGGCTCCACAGTTCAGAAGCAGGAAGATGCTCACAAGGACAGGCGGGTAGTGTCGCAACACAGATTTTCTCCTGGTGCGTCAATCCAAAGTGCCTGCTCTAACGAACAAACCAACGGACCGCGTGTGTTGTCTGGAAATCCTCGAAAACGAGTGTGTAGGGATCGCAACGGCGGTACACAACTGAGCCGTCCGTGCGTACCAGGAGCCAACCAAAATCCCAACCCCGGCTCTCGTAGCGCATGGGAATGGCGGCCTTGACGCGGACTACCGGGTGCGAACCGGCGATGAAGAGTTTCTTCTCTAGGTAGGAATAACACGATCCTATCTCAACAAACACTTCATGCTCCAGGGACGCGTGCGGGTCGGCCAGGTCCGAACACAAACCACTGATTCCGACTTTCACGGCACAGCCAGCCGAAAACGCCGAGACGAGAGCATCCACTGAGCCCGACCTGGCCCTGCCGTCGGCATCATGACACAAGACTTCCTGCCAGGAGTTCGAGACGTAGTACCGAAACACCTCGAAGTCGTAGGTGAAGTTGCAGCTCGGGGCATTCGTTCCTTCATCCCAGTTGTCATGCGTATGAAACTTCGGCATGTTTGGCGGACTCTGTGGCGGAGACGCCCCGGGAACTCCAGGCGCCGACGTGCCATCCAGATGTGGCCGGCCAATGGCCTGCGTTCCGTCTTGATTGTACAGGAAGAAGGACATGGACGAGCGCGGCCCGAAACCAGTGGGCAGGTCAACCGGTTGCCGCAGACTCATGATGCCCGCAGTCCAGCTATTCTCCACCAGATACGTCACCCCGAACTCTGCCACCTCGCGTACGCGCTCCGCACTATCGGAACACACATCAATATGCTCATTGTGCACAAATTCCGTGCAAATGCGCAGATCCCCTCCTTTGCGAATGCCATCTGCCAGAGCAACTTCACTGCCCGCAACCACAGTCCGGGCAGAATCCAAACTCATGGCACAAGTCCACTGACTCACATCAACACCTCTTAGTTGCTATGTACTCACATTTTGGATTTCAGATT
>JAGLDW010001383.1 GCA_023145395.1 Lentisphaeria bacterium
AATCTGAAATCCTAAATTCAAAATGACACTCATTCATTCTTCGGCGTCCGTACGAATCCGTGCCCCTGGGTTTCTGCCTCTTCTGTCCGAGCTGGGCCGAAGGCAACCAGGTCGATGCAACCGGGCCATTCCAAGCGCAGCGCATGGGGGGCAACGCGCTCTATTTTGGGGAGTGGTGTGCCTTGCTTGCACGGCAGAAGTGCAGTAAGGAAGCCCGGGGACTTTTTGGTGTGAATCTTTGCCAGCAGGCGTGGATGGGGGACAGCTTTGGCGGTCCGATTCCAGCGAATCTCCTTCACGTCGGAGGAGAATGTCGGTTTCTCGACCGCAAACATCACTATCTGCATCTGCCAACCGGTCTGTTGGTCAGTTACCAGCGGATGCTCGTTCGTCACATTGATCTGGATCCCTTCGCCTGACATCATGAATCCATGACTGTTGACTCCCTGCAGCACCCAAGTGTAGTCATGCTCCTGTCCATCTGCTTCCCAGTCATCGAAGACAACCGCATATGGATGATTCTGATCGTGCACGAAGTAGATGTGCCGGTCGGCCCGCTTCAGTGCCTCGTTCTTGTAGAGGTCTCCGGCCCGCCCGGCCGCGTAGGTTGCTTCCCGTCCAGGCTCAAAGGCAAAGATGCGTCCCTCTGGACACTTGATCTGCTGCCCCCTACCATCGAAAAGTACCGTATTGTGGTCTTCTGACTGGCCGCCTCCGTAGCCGGTGTCTCCGGCGAGTGCACTGTTGCCGCAATAGAGCGCGAAGTGTGTACTGTCGTACTGACCATGGCCATACTCCGGGTTTCCGCCGCAGGTGAACGACATGAAGCAACCATCTGATCTCCAACTGCTGCGCATGGCGACCAGTCCACGGCGGGAGAACCGGCGACTGAGGGGCATTTTCAGAGCATCGGGGGATTTTGCCTTTGGTGCAGCTCCATACCATAGCAGGATGTAGTTCAGGATAGGTTGTGCGGCATTTCGGCCGTCGCCGTACACATCTGCCGGATCGGTCAATCGTCCCGAGACCTCTTCCCACATCCAGGTCAGCTCGGGCCGGTTGTAGGCCTTGGCAAAGAGGAGAAATTGGGCGGTGTGTGCATGGAAGAAGGAATCGTTGGTGTTGTTGTAGTAGTTCCGGCCGGGGAGCATTTCATACAGGTAGTAGTCCCACACTTTTTTGAGGCGCGGGTGCTGGAATAAGTCCTTGCCGCCGGCTCGACGCAAGGCCTCCGCCGGGAAGCTCAAGTAGTAGAGGCAGGCTGAAGTATAGCCTGCACCTTCGAGTGCGCCCCCATCTGGACCTATGCCAATGTCCAGGTACTGTTCGATGCCCCCTACGAAGGTCTCAAGCCACTGTTTCTCCAGCTCCGCGTTCCCCGTCTCGCCCCAGACGGCAAGCGTCATGAGTGCTGCGGAAGAATTGCCGATCAGGGCGAAGTTGTGGCCCAGAATGCCCGGATAGCGCTTGCTCTCCGGCAGCTTCCGCATGTAGTCGTAGAAATAGCTGAGATAGGTTTCGGTCATGTAATCACGTACCTCGGCCCGTTCCGCCTCCGAGAGGTGCTCGTAAAGTAGGTCGTAAAACACGGCCAATGATCGACTGGAGTGTCCGGCATCCAGCGGCTGACTCAGCCAGCCTCCGTAGGGTCTTCCATAGTTGCTCCCTCCAATATTATCGACAATGCGTTCCCGGATAATGGTTAGGACTATGTTCTTGGAGCCCTCGATGTAGCGCGTTTTCCCGGTCAGGACACCCGCCCAGGCTAGTTCCTCGAAGCACTTGGTCAGCCAGGTTGCTCCTGAACGATTATGCCAGTAGTGCTTTTTGCGTTTCTGCCAGTCAACATAGAGACCACTACCGGGATCCAGAAAGCCATCGCATTTTTTCAACATTTGCTGCAGAGCCCGTGCCTCAACGTCTCCGTCCAGGCGTCCGCGTACGGCTTCGAGCTCGGCTCGGCTGCAGATCAACCGTGGATGAGGAGCAGGCGTGGCATAGGGCAAAGGGGCAGCCGAAGCAGCGGCTACGGAAAGGCTCGTCATTACCATGACCCTCCTGAGAATAGTCTTTGTCATATGCTCACTTGTCATTGGTAGAGAGTTGCCTATTTTCGTAACCGTATAAGCTGGGGGGCACTGAGTTCGGTGGTGGCGTGTTCAGTGACCGTGAGGGCGGGGCGGTTCCGCTCACTCACGCGCACGGGGTTGCTTTCACGCTGTTCACACTGCTGCATAGTACTCCAGTGTTCAAGGATGATTGCTTCGTCGAGAACTCTCGACAGCAGAGCTTTTGGCATCTGTCCATCCACAGATTCTAGAGAAAAGGCAAATTTACAGTATATTTGTCGGGCACACGTTTCAACGAGCCAAACGGAGGTATGCAATGAATTTGAATCCCGGAAGTTCTTTCCTGTTTCTAGCGGTGTCGTTCGCACTTGCTGCGGGTGCCGGTCCTGCGCCGGGCGACAAGGAAGCACCCATTTTTCAGACTCTCCGCGACTATGATCCTGCCAGCCACGTGGCCGTGGATTATGGCCGGGTGGGGGAGAACCGATTTCTTAACTCCGACCTCGAGCAGGCCGGTGAAGATGGTGCTCTCGCGGACTGGGAGACGGTCGGCAACACGACCATGACCACAGAAGATATGCACTCCGGACAACACGCTTTGCTGCTGAAAAACCCGATCTGGCCGAAAAGGGACGGACGGCTGGTTCAGGATATCAACCATGTCCAAGGCGGCGTGTCCTACCAGGCCAGCATCTACATGCGCTCGCCGAAGGGATCACGCAATGTCAACATCAAGTTCGAGGTGTATACGCCGGAGGGGAAATCCCTTGGCGGATTCCGCAGCGAGCATTTCACCATTTCCGACAGCGAGGGGTGGGTGCGCGTCGCCTTCACGCACAAGCTGCCCCCGGTGCCGGAAGTGCGTGTAACCGTCTTGTTCCGCCTCTGGGATGCCGGGCCCTTGCTGCTGGATGACGCCTCGTTCACCCTGGTGCGCCAGGAACCGCTCTATCTGGCGCCCGACGCGCCAGGCCAACGCCTGATGCAGGTGGACGGACTCCTGGCTTGGACCAAGCCTCTTCCGACCCGCATTCCAGCGCAGTATCCAGTGGATGCCAAGAAAGCACGTGCCTGGCCCTCAGGACACCTAGAACTTCAGCTTGCAGGCAATGAAACGGGCATTCTGCCATTGTTCCTCACGGCAACGGGTTCCGATCTCGCCGATGTCTCCGTGCAGGTTGAAACGAGGGACCCGGAAGCAGTGGAACGCTGCGATTTGGCATTGTACACAGTCGAGGCGTTCCAGTACCTTGGCGATCTCTACTACGACGTGCTGGTCCCGGCTGTGCCATTTGCTCTGCCCTCAGGCACAAGCAAAATGGTGTGGCTGAGCGTCTACATGCCTCCGGGCGCCAAACGACAGCCGTTGCAGGGCGCTCTGCTGCTGCGCGCGAAGGGGAGAGAGGCCGTGCGCATCCCCTTTTCCGCCAACGTCTTCAAATTCGATCTGCCGCACGAACCATCACTGCCATTCTCGGTGGG
>JAGLDW010001384.1 GCA_023145395.1 Lentisphaeria bacterium
ATCTGTCCGAACGCATCGACGAAGCGCGCCCATTTGGGATCCTCGTGGTCCTGCGGCATGATGCCACAGTGTCCCTGCCAGATGCCGCACTCGAGGTCGGCCGCATACTCCAGTAGGCGTTTCCCCTCCTCGATGTGTCCGGCTAGCCCTTCCTCCTCGCCCAGATCCACGTTGCCGCCCCAGGCGCTGATTGCACTGAACTCGAGCCCCAGGCTCTTCACATGCTGCACGAGCTTCTTGCGCCCAGCCGCATCGTGATCCTGAGGGCCGAATCCCCGGCCCGTGCTAAGATGCACGCCAGTCACGCCCATGCGCGCGGCAGCCTCCATGCCCTCGTACACGCCCATCTTCAAGTTGTGGACCATGATCGCTATCTTTAGATCACCCATCGAATACACTCCTTTTTCGGTCATTGTGCGGAACCATGTCGGTGCGCGCCGGGAAAACTTCGCTTTCCTGGCGCTGCTTCCGACACGTATACTCTTCTCGCAAATCCGGCGTTTGCCAGTATTGTCCAGCGAATTGGTCACTCAGCACGGAGCCGCGCCCGCATGACACGCAAGCTGAAAACCTGCCACATCATCACCCGCATGATCGTCGGAGGCGCCCAGGAGAACACGCTTCTGACATGCCGCGGACACCTGGAAAAAGGCCATGAAGTCACCCTGCTGACCGGTCCCTCCCAAGGCCCTGAGGGCAAACTTCTCGCCGCCCAGAACATCTCCGAACTCGAGGTCGTGGAGATTCCCTCTCTCGTTCGGAACCTGAACCTTTTTAAAGATGCAAGATGCTACTTCGAACTGAAGAGGCATTTTCGTGAAAACAGGTATGACGTCGTGCACACGCACTCTTCCAAGGCGGGTGTGCTGGGGCGCATGGCTGCGTGGAGCGCGGGTGTGCCTCTGATCGTCCACACGGTGCATGGGCAGGCGTTCCACCGCTACCAATCGGCGTTCAAGAACCGCATCTACATCCTGGCCGAACGCTTTGCCGCGAAGCGTTGCCACCGCATTCTTGCTGTTGCGCAGGCCATGATCGATCAATGCGTGGATGCGGGGGTTGCGCCGCGGGAGAAGTACAAGGTGGTCTACAGCGGCATGGATATGGATGCCTTCCTCAACGCACAGCCGGAAGCTGCCCTCCGGGAGCGGTTGGGCATCCCCGAAGGCGTGTTGGTGATTGGTAAAATCGCCCGCCTATTCGAGCTAAAAGGGCATGATCTGCTCATCGAGGCGGCGGCCAAGATCGTCCCCATGCATCCGGAGGTGCGCTTTCTTCTGGTCGGCGACGGGGACTTGCGCGAGCAGTTGGAGGACGACATCAGGAAGCGGGGACTGGAGCGCAACTTTGTCTTCGCCGGCCTCGTTCCCCCCTCCGAAGTCTGCCGCTACACGGCGCTCATGGACATTCTCGCCCACTTTTCCCTGCGGGAGGGTCTGCCTCGCACCGTCGTCCAGGCACTTGCTTCCGGAATCCCCGCAGTGGGGTTCGATCTCGACGGCACTCCGGAGGTGCTTCTGAACGGAAAGACAGGCTATGTCTGCGAGCCTGAGAATGTGCAGCAAGTCACGAATGCTCTAGTCGAGCTTCTGGGGGATGACGAGAAGCGTCGCGAGATGGGCCGCGCCGGGCGCGAGCTTGTCCGCGAGCAGTTCTCCTGGCAACGCATGGCGGATGTCATCGAGCAGGAGTTTCTGGATGGTTTGGCAGGATTGGGCAGGTGATGTCCCGCCAGGTCCGGGCGGAAGCGCCGGATCAATCGTCGTGCGCAGCCTCCTCAGACGGCACCCATCGGGAGCGAATCCGGGCCTGGCCCATACTCGCCCTTGGCATCGTAGACAATCCGGCCTTCGACAATGGTCATGCGGACATTCCAATCGTCGTCAACCACCACGATATCCGCGCGCTTCCCCGGCCGCAATTCCCCTCGATCCTCGAGTCCGACACTGCGCGCGGCATTGCTGGTATAGCAACTCACTACCTCCGTGGCAGGTAGAGAGGTGAAGCAACTCAGATTCCGCAATGCCAGGTCCAGAGTCAGGCAGGATCCCGCCAGGGTGCCACCGGCTTGGAGAAAACAGCCTCCGTCTCGGATCTCAACCGCCTGGTCGCCAAGATGGTAGACGCCGTCTCGCAGGCCGGCGCCTTGCGTGGCGTCCGAAATCCCCACCACTCGTCCACGGGGTTTGACACGGCAGGCCAGATCGATCATCGCAGGATGCACGTGCACCCCATCGGCGATGATCTCCACGGTGATGAGGTCGTTGACCAGCGCCACCGTTGTCAGCCCCGCCTGCCGCTGGTCGAGGGTCGTCGATCCGTTGTACAAATGCGTGCAACGTTCGGCGCCGGCCTCGATGGCTCGGATCACACTCGCATCGTCCGCCTCACTGTGGCCCATGCTGGGAATCACGCCATTCTCGCACATCAGTTCGATCAGCGCCGTGCTGTTCTCCTGCTCGGGCGCGAACGTCATCATCCGGACGCGTCCCTCGCCCGCCTGAAAGAGCTCCGCGGCCTCTCTCAAGTCCACGGGTCGAATATGCTGCTGTGGCTGTGCACCTGCTCTCTCCATACGCAGATAGGGGCCTTCGATGTGGATGCCAGTCGCCTGTGCGCCCACCTGGGGTTTGGACATGAGCGAGTTCAGAGCCTGGATCACCGCCAACATCTTCTCAGGCTCCGCCGACACCAGCGTCATCTGGAATGAAGTCACACCATGTCGTGCCAGAACTCTTGAGATGGTATCCAGATCGGACAACTCCGGCGCGTCCATGCAGGCCATTCCCCCTGTGCCGTGGATATGCGTGTCGATCATCCCGGGTATCGCGTGGAACTCGGACAGGTCCAGGCACGGTGTGTCCTCAAACATCATCAGCGCCGAATAGCCCCCCACCGCGCTGATCATCCCCCCATGACAGAGGATCGACGCGTTGTGCACGCGTTCGTCAGGGGTGAACAGCGAGCTGACACGGAGGATGAAGTCGCCTGATTCGAAGCGTTTCTGTTCTTCTGGCATGAGCGTCCCCGTTTGCACGTCCTCAACTGGCGACACGCCGTGCGGATCACACGTTGCGAATCCGCGCGCGGTCGCCCAAACCGACGGCCTGCCCTAATGTACGGGGCCGCGCGATGTTTGCGCAACTTCAGATGCCTTTTCCCCAGATTGTATCTCGTCAGGGGATTCCATTCCCCTCATTCATACGCGTTCCGAGACTCCATCCGGGCCCTGGGAGCAAGTCGTATTCAGCATCGACACTGGTCACTTGCGCAGCCGCACGCATTTTTTTGAAAATCGGGCGTCAACAGCAGTATCAAGGACTTACGACAAATCCGCCGGAAAAGAGCAAAAAAAGCCCCGCATGACTCTTGTCACACGCGGTACACGTCTGTAGATTTAGTTTGGTTTTGGAAGTGTGAGATTTTCCACGGACCTTATCCAACGAGTTGGCTGTTCCGTGTCCGTTTTCAGCAGGAGACCAGGTGTAGAATGAAGAGTGTGGAGAACATCTGGCGCGAGGCATCCAACCTTCTGAAGAGCAAGCTGAACGAAGACACGTACGAGACATGGATTGCCGGCATCAGACCGATCTTGCATGCTGAGGGAGTCTTCACCATCGGGGTGTCCAGCCATATGTTCTCCGATTGGTTGGCTAGCAACTACAAGGGCGACATCGAAGAGGCGCTCGAGACGGTGCTTGGCGCGGCTATCCAGCTACGAATCGAGAGCGGGCATGAGTCGGTTGCCTCTCCGGATGAACCCGAGGGGATTTTCGCTCCGAAAGCTAGGGAAGAAGCACCACCGCCACCACCCGATACACACGCGACAACGTGGAAGCTACGGGTCAATAGCCGGTGTGTGTTCGGCAGTTTTGTTGTTGGCGAGAACACCAAGATGGCACACGCAGCCTGCATGGCTGTGACGGAGAATCCGGGAACGCTCTACAACCCCCTCTTCCTGTACTCCCGAACAGGTTTGGGGAAGACACATCTGCTACAGGCCGTGGCCAACAAGATCCACCAGAGTGATCCGAGAAAACGTATCCAGTACCTGACCAGCGAAGAGTTCTCCAACCTCTTCATCGAAGGGCTCAAGAGCGGTACCCTATCCAAGTTTCGCGAGCTGTACCGGAATGTGGATGTCCTGCTTGTGGATGACGTCCAATTCTTCACTGGCAAGGAGAAGTTCCAGGAGGAGTTTTTCCACACCTTCAACTCGCTGTACAACAATCATAAGCAGATCGTGCTCGCCTCGGACCAGCCCCCCCATGAGATCGAGGGGCTCGAGAAGAGGCTCGTGTCCCGCTTCGGACAGGGCATGATCGCGGATATTCAGCGCCCCGACTATGAAACCCGAGTCGCCATTCTGCGCAAGAAGCAGGAAGGGCACACGATCAAGATCGGAGACGAGGTCCTCAGCTATATCGCTAAACGCATCCGCTCGAACATCCGTGATCTCGAGGGAGCGCTCATCCGACTTGTCGGCTACTCCTCCGTCACCAACACAGCGGTCGACAAGCACATGGCGGAAAACCTGCTCGAAAATCTTTTCGAGAAGGAGAATCGTCCGCCTCCCACTGTGGATTTCATCCAGCGGGAAGTGGCGGATTATTTTGACCTTCGTCAAGCTGATATCATTGGCAAGAGCCGACCCAAGAACATTGCCAACGCACGGCAGATCGCCATGTTCTTCAGCCGCACGAAAACGTCCCATTCCTCCACGGTCATCGGCACATTTTTCAACCGCAATCATGCGACGGTTCTGCACGCGGTCGACACGGTGAAGCGGAAGATTGGACAGGACGAGGAGTATCGCCGGGAAGTGCGGGCGCTTGAACGCCGCATCGAGAATGCTGGAGACTGAGTCCATGCGAGTCCTCTTCCTTGACTTGGACACGCTCCGCCCCGACCACCTCGGTTGCTACGGCTACCATCGTGACACGTCGCCCAACATTGACAGAGTCGCGCGGGACGGTGTGCGGTTCGACAACTACTACTGCTCCGACGCGCCCTGCCTGCCGTCGCGGGCATCCCTTGTCAGCGGCCAGTTTGGCATCCGCAATGGTGTTGTCGGGCATGGGGGAACGGCAGCGGACATGCGCCTGGAAGGCGAGGGGCGTGGCTTCCGCGATGCGACATCCTCGAGCAATCTCTGGATGACCTTCCGCAAGAAGGGGTTTCGCACCGTTTCCATCAGTCCCTTCGCGGAGCGTCATTCCGCCTGGTGGTTCCAGGCTGGGATGAACGAGACGATCAACACGGGGAAGGGCGGCATGGAGTCCGCCGAGGAAATCACGCCCTCGGTCATGGACTGGCTCGACCACAATGCCCAGTCGGACAACTGGCTCCTGCACATCAACTATTGGGATTCACACACGCCCTACCGGGCGCCCGACGAGTTTGGGAACCCCTTCGAAAATGATCCGCTCCCTTCGTGGATGACCCCCGAAATCATCGAGACCGACCGTTCCCTGCCAGGAGGACACGGTGCCCGGGAAGTGGCCATGTGGAATGACAATGTGGCACCCCGTTTCCAGAGTAGGCATCCGGGGCAGATCCGTGACATGAACGATTGGCGGCGCATGATTGACGGGTACGACTGCGGAACGCGCTACATGGACGGACATATCGGACAGATCCTGCAGAAGCTTGAAGACGCCGGCATCTACGACGACACCGCCATCATCATCACCAGCGACCACGGCGAGGATCTGGGGGAACTGGGATGCTACGGCGAACATGGCTGCAGCGACTACATCACCCACCGCGTTCCCATGATCATCAAGTGGCCGGGATGCATACGCGGAAGCGTGGCCGAAGGCATGCATTACAACATCGATCTTGCACCCACGGTCGCCGATCTGCTTTCCGCTCAGAAATCATCGCGCTGGCAAGGAGCCAGCTACGCCAGGACGCTTACGGACGGCGAGGACTGCGGGCACGACTATCTAGTGCTGGGGCAGTGCTGCCATGGCGCCATGCGCAGCGTCCGCTTCGGGCCCTGGATGTATATTCGGGTCATTCACGATTTCTATCACCTCTACCCACGAGAGATGCTTTTCAATGTGGAGCTGGACCCGCATGAGACGAGCAATCTCGCTGCCGAGCACCCCGAGATCTGCGCGGAAGCTTGCAGGATGATGATGATGTGGTGGGAGGACAACATGATGGACATGCCGGATGACCGGGATCCGCTTTGGACGGTCATGCGAGAGGGTGGTCCCTTCCATTCGAAGGGACATCTCCC
>JAGLDW010001385.1 GCA_023145395.1 Lentisphaeria bacterium
GTGGAGTGGTTGTGGCGCTCCCTGACCTATCTGAAGTGGCAGCCTTTGCGTCTCAGGACATGATTCAGGCGGCTGCCCGTAGCACCCATACTCAAATCAGGCTTCGGATGACAAGAGCGGCGCAACTGTCAGTTCCCTCAATCATGTGGGCGTTAAATTTCTCGGGGCCGCCATGGTCAGGGGGCGCATGAATAACACGCAGATTCGGGTCCAACTCGAATTCGAAGGCGTCGAGGCCAAAGGGTAACCCCTCTCCGATGGATTTAAGCGCCGCCTCCTTGAGACTCCAGAGTTGAAAGAAAGTCCGCAGGCGCTCCAGGCCGTCTGCCCTCTCAACAGCATTTGCCTCGGCTCCTGAAAAAAACTGCCGGGCGAGTTCTGTAGCCTCCAGGTCCATCGTTTGATCTTCCAGGTCGACGCCGATCCCATGGGTCGATGACCATGCCCCGAGAAAACCGAACCGGCAGGAGGAAAAACTAAACCAGATATCCGGTAAATCGGAAAGGTAGGGCCTTCCGTTTTCTGTCTTCTCGAAAACGATCTGCGTTAAAGACCGCGACGATCCGAGCACGGTGGCGCCGCAAAAGCGACGAAACGCACGGCGCTGTGTGAACAGAGCCCTGTCGTATTCGGCTGCAAAGCGGTCCGCTCTCTGCAGCTCGGTATCCGACAGGACTGACGCGCAATGTCTCGACACCTCGGGATCGCGTGAAACCGGCGCATACAGCACGTAAGCCGCATGACCCGCGGATGCCGGTGTTAAATCGCGCGAGCCGGCTGCGAAAAGGTCGTTGATTCGGTCGCTTTTGTCTCTACTCATCTGTAACCGTGAGCCTCGTTGGCCGGCTCTCTTCGTCGGCAGCTTCCTCTCCAGACAGCTTAGAATGTCCGCAGCCTGGTCTTGGCTGAGTGATAAGGGGAGATGAGTGTTGAACTCCGCTTACAGGCTCTGTGGGGCTGCCCCAGTAAGTGGCTGTGGGCAGGTGCATCTCCTTCAGGACCAGGCTCAATGGCAGGATCGTTGTCTCAGGCTCGATGATCGCACCGCCCATTACCGTGGCGCCGAAGTTGACGGCGCTGCCGTCCCGGATGTCGGTTCGTTTCACCTTCAGCATCATGTTCTCGAAGGAGTGAAGCTGCAGGACGCCGGCGACGATGCAGTCGTCGCCGAAGCTCACCGCGTTCCAGTCGAAGGCCTGCATGGGCGAGGCGATGATGGTTCGTTTGCCGATCCGACACCCCATCCACCGCAGGATGATGTTCGCGAGCACAGTCCCGGCCAGGGTTCTCAAAGGCCACTTGCACCAGGCGAAGAAGCAGTCCTGCGCGAAGAAGTAGGTGAAGTGCCGCCAGGACCAGAAGGGCGTTGAGTGAGCAGACCCCCATTTACTGCCCACGAGGAACTTCTTGGTCGCGACGCAGAACACAACCAGGATGACACCTTCGAGAATCAAGGCACTGAACGCGCTCACGACCAACTGTCCGCTCAAGCGCAGCATAATGGTGTAGATAACTACATAGAATAGCCCCCCGGCGAGGGGAAGCATGGCGATGCCGAGGATGTCATTCAGGAAGACACGCGCCAGGAATAAGGGGAAGCTCGGCAGTCTTTGAGCTTTATTTTCCGCCTCAAAGTCTGCACTCGCGAATCTCACTGGTGGGTTTCCCGCCACCGTGATGGGATCGCCGAGTCGCGAACGCATTTGGCGCCGAAACTGTATGTCATTCCCCGGTGTGGAGACCCCCAACAGAAAATTGGTCGGGAAGTGCCCCGACTCAGCTACGCAATTGTTGCTGCTGAAGAAGTTCGCGGGCATGTCAAGCTGACGAAGCTTTAAGTGCTCAGCGCCATAATCGAGCATATTTGTATAACAGCCATGTGACCAGAACACCAGGGAGTCTGCGCTGGCAAGCTCCGGGACGAGGTTGAGCATGAAGTCGCACTCCGAGGCACCCAGGCGCGTGAAGCGCAGGCCAGCGAGCGCGCGCAGGTATTGCCCAGTGATGGTCCATGTCCACAGACGCTGGATCTGGTTCATCTTCTTCAGCCTGTACATGAGAAGAGCGGCCTTGCACTCGTGTGAGGGATACAGCCCTGGCGAGGTGGCCGTGCAGCGAAGAAAGAGACAGCCCAGCACTGAGATCAGGACGACGCTGACCCAGGTGGTGATGAACGCGTAGAGGCCCATCTGCCAGACAATCTCTTGCAGCGGCGTGATCTTGAAGTATTCACTGGCGAGCTCTGTTTCTCTGACGGGTATGAAAGTGACGGCAAACCAGGTGACCGCGGCGGTGGGGGCAACCAGGAGCCAGAAGTCAAGGAAGATCTGCATCAGGATGTTGAGAGTCTCCATGAACCAGACCGGGTACGCATACCGGCAGCTGCTCGCCGTACGCTTCAGTTCCGTACAACGGCCACTGAATCGCGCGGGGGCTCCTTCCCACATCTCCTCCGAACCGACGTCGCCGAGGATGGGAGTAAATGGAGTGATCCAGGTGCCGCGGCCCACTGTCACATGGTTGGCGACGGCTGCCCGCATGCCGATCTTGCAGCCGCTTTCGAGGTGAACAGGGCCGACGTGCAACTCCGATCCCACCCACTTTGACATGTGGATGTAGGCTCCGGTCT
>JAGLDW010001386.1 GCA_023145395.1 Lentisphaeria bacterium
GGAGTCGTCTCCTCCTTCACCAATGCCTTCGCGAACGCGGCACAGCCCGCATAGCCACAGCCGCCGCAGTTCGCGCCGGGGAGCAACTCCTCGACAGCTTCCAGCTTCGCGTCGGGCTCAGCACCGAAAAGATGTGCCACGACACCGATCACCAGGCCCAGAAGCAAGCCCATGCAAACAAGTACGATTACAGCGGAGGTCATATGCGATCCCTGTACCAAAAAAACCGTGATTTCCTGCGGTCTGTCTCAGTGTATCTCATCATCCTGCCAAGCCGGAGAAGCCCATGAATGCCATCGCCAAAACACCAACTGTGATCAAGGCGATGGCCGTGCCCTGCAGGCACTGAGGAACACGCGCCAGCGCCAAACGCTCGCGGATGCTGGCGAAAAGAATGAGCGCTACGCCAAACGCGATGGCGGAGGCGGTGCCATACACCGTGGCACGCACAACGCTGTAGTTCTTCAACGCCGCGTCCACCGCCACACCCAGCACCGCGCAGTTCGTGGTGATCAAGGGGAGATAGATTCCCAGCGCCTTGTTCAGGGCCGGGGCAAAACGCTGCAGGAGCACTTCGACCAACTGCACCAGCGAGGCGATGACCACGATGAACACGATCGTCCGCAGATACGCCAAGTCCATCGGCACCAAGACCAATTTATAGATTAAACTGGTCACAAAAGAGGCTAGGGTCATCACGAACAAAACGGCGCCGAACATGCCTTTCGCCGTGCCAACCTGCTTCGAAACCCCCAGAAGCGGGCAGATTCCCAAGAAACGGCTCAACACCACGTTGTTGACAAGAATGGCACTGACAATCAAACTGAAATAGCTCGGATCATTCATCAAGTACGCCTCTCTCCGCTTCGGTCGCAGAACAGCAGAAAACCGCTGTAAAAAACGGCTCTAAATATACGGTTTGCATGCGAGAAAACAAGCTGTGGGAGGACAGTTTGCCGGACAACGTGCCAACGTGCGGCGAGAGTCCCACACAACCAGTTTTCGGAGCCGTTTCCACATCTATACAAGCGAAATGTTTGTGCTATTTTGCAGAAACCCAACCAACCACGAAAGACGCAACTGCCGGAGAAGTATCATGAACATCAAGAACGTCCACTACGTTTTCTTTTCACCCACAGGCACCACCCAGGCAGCGATCCGGGCGGTGGGCAACGGAACTGGCCGCACAGCGGGCCAAATGCTGGATATCACCGTGGGCGCGCCTGAGGGAGCCATTCCGTTCACGAAAGAGGACCTGGTGATTGTGGGAATGCCGGTATATAGCGGGCGCCTTCCTGGCCTGGCGGTCGAGCGCTTTAGAGCCATAGGGGGAAAGAATACGCCGGTGGTCCCGATCGTGGTCTATGGCAACCGGGCCTACGATGATGCTCTAGTTGAGCTTAGTGACCTGTGCGCGGCGCAGGGTTTACACACGGTTGCGGCGGGCGCCTTCATTGGCGAGCACTCGTTTTCGACAGTCGAGTTCCCGATTGCGGTCGACAGACCGGACGGAGAGGATCTCCAGTACGCAGAGCAGTTTGGGAGTCGAATCACACAACTTCTCGACACATGCGAATCGGTCGCTCAGTTGGCGCTTCCCGAGCTTCCGGGCAACCGCCCCTACAAGTCGGCAATGCAACCAGTTCCCGTGGCGACCTGCACCGACCCGCAAGCATGCACACAATGCGGAAAGTGTGTTGCATGCTGTCCGACACAGGGCATTCGCATGACCGATGCCGGTCCGGTGACCGAGGCAGACAACTGCATCTGGTGCATGGCCTGCGTGCGGAACTGCCCCACGAATGCACGCAGAGTTTCCCTCGCCAAGATCAACGACAGCGCTCTACGGCTTCATAACGCCTGCAAGGCGCGCCAGGAACCCGAATGCTTCCTGGCAAGTGTGTCAGCAACAACCTAGAAGCGAGCTCTCAGGACGACAGTGGTGCGGGACGTCCCGGACCGCAGG
>JAGLDW010001387.1 GCA_023145395.1 Lentisphaeria bacterium
GAGTACTACCTCGATTTCGGGGACCGGATCAAGGGACGTAGTCCGGCGCTGCAGACGTTTGTGGCGCAACTGGGGGGAAGCGGCACGTACCTTGCGACCGAGCGCGCGGCGGCCGGGTGCAGCTATGGTGCGGTGCCCGCGAGCTGCAAGGTGTCGCCGGCAGGCGGCCAGATCATTGTGGATACAGCACTTGAGACGTTGACGGACATGTTCGCCGAAGAGGAGACCGCAGAATGAGCGGTAAGAGACTCGCCCTGGTTGGGGCGCATCCGGACGACTGTGACATTCTCGCCAGCGGTTTGGCCATGCGGTATCGCGAACTAGGCTGGGATGTCCTGTTTGTCTCCATGGCCAATGGCGACTGCGGGCACCAGGAGATGGATCGTGCGGAACTGGGGGCGCGCCGGGCGGGCGAGACTGCGGCGGTGGCGGAGATGCTCGGGATCGAGTACGTGGTGATGGATGTGCCCGACTGCGAAGTGCAGCCCACGCTGGAGCAACGCTGGGCGCTTCTGCGCCTCCTGCGCCGATTCGCCCCCGACCTCGTGGTGACCCATCACCAGCAGGACTACCATCCCGATCACCGCTACACCAGTCAGTTGGTGGGAGACGTCTCGTTCCTTCTCAAGGTCCCTCATTGCTGCCCAGACACGCCCGCGCTCCGCAAGGACACTGTGCATGCATTCTTCCATGCCGTGCGCGCCAGCGACCGGGAGGATGCCTTTGCGGTGGCGGTTCCGATCGATGATCTGTGGCGGCGCAAGCTCGAAGTCATGGCCTGCCATACGTCACAGATGTTCGAGTGGCTCCCCTGGGTGAACGGTGAGGACATGAGAGACATTCCCCCCGCCTCGGATGCGGAGGGCCGACTGGCGTTCATCGACGAACGGCGGCGCCCGATCTTCACGCTGGCGGCGGATTTGTACCGGGACCGGCTCGTCGAACTACTCGGTGCGGAACGTGCTCGATCCGTGAAGCTTGCGGAAGTGTACTATGCGGCTCCGTTCCCGACCTCGTTGAGCGAGCGGAACTACAGAGTGCTCTTCCCGTTCCTTTGTTGACGGTTGTCTAGACAGCACTGCAACACACTCATCCCGGACTTTCTCCACCATCCAGGAAGTCATCTGGGAAGTCGTCTGGCGGCTCCAGATATTTCATTTCGGGGCAGGTGTCGTGGTGAGTGTCGTATTC
>JAGLDW010001388.1 GCA_023145395.1 Lentisphaeria bacterium
CGTTCACCTTCGGGACCCTCGCCCCCGTGCGCCGTTCACCCTCAATGTTCGCCAATTGACGTCCCGGGCGGGGATTAACCCCGCCCCTACGGATTTTTCGGAGGTCCACCCCCGGGATCCTCGCCCCCTCGCGATTCGCCCCACCTGTTCTCTGATTACCAGCTGCGGCAATAATCACCAGGACCTACCGCTTTTCTCCAAGCTTGTGTAGACTAAGCCATTACATGCAGAGGGAGATGAACATGAAAAAAGCGTTCCTACTCGTGTTGGCGATTTCCTGGATGGCCGGTTGCGGCGGCGGCGAACTAGAACCCTGGGGCTGCACCAGCGATGACGAGTGCAAACATGGCCGGGTCTGTGTCGATGGCAGTTGCGTAGATGCCGAAAGCATCTGCACGACAGACGACGACTGCCCCGCGGGTCAGAGTTGCTTTCAGTCCATCTGCAAAGTCTGCGACGGAGACGCCGACGGGGTCTTTGGCCCTGCTTGCAACGGTGCCGACTGCGACGACAGCCATGGAGGCGTTCACCCGGGCGCGGACGAGCTTTGCGGTGATCAACTGGACAACGACTGCGACGGCGTCACCGATCCCGCCGCCCTTTGTGACGATCTCTGCTCGCAGGTTGACTGCCCGGACGGCATGGCCTGTGATCCAATCACCGGAGAATGCGTACCCATCTGCGCCGAGCAATGCCAGGGCAAGGAATGTGGCCCTGACGGTTGTGGCGGTTCTTGCGGCCTTTGTCCCAGCGGGGAATTTTGCAACCGCCAAGGACAGTGTGAAAGCGGCTGTGTGGACGCATGCACGGCGGGCAGCAGATCTTGCATCGGCAACGCGGTGGTCACCTGTGGTGACGAAAACGGGGATGGCTGCACCGAATGGTCCGAGCCCCAAGCTTGTGCTCCTGGGCAAGTTTGCACAAACGGCAGCTGTGATTCCTGTACCCCAAATTGCGCGGGCTTAGAATGCGGCGCGGACGGCTGCGGTGGAAGCTGCGGGGTCTGCGATCAGGGAGAACACTGTGAAGCAGGCCGCTGCGTTTCGGGTTGTTTCGACGAATGCGAATGGGGCGACAGCTACTGCCTGGATGCCTACTCATACTCTGAGTGTGGCTTTTTCGACCAGGACACCTGCCTTGAGTA
>JAGLDW010001389.1 GCA_023145395.1 Lentisphaeria bacterium
GCCGACTGCGACGACAGCCATGGAGGCGTCCACCCGGGCGCGGACGAACTTTGCGGTGATCAACTGGACAACGACTGCGACGGCGTCACCGATCCCGCCGCCCTTTGTGACGATCTCTGCTCGCAGGTTGACTGCCCCGACGGCATGGCCTGTGATCCGAGCACCGGAGAATGCGTACCCATCTGTGCCGAGCAGTGTCAGGGCAAGGAATGCGGCCCTGACGGCTGTGGTGGTTCCTGTGGTCTTTGTCCCACCGGGGAATTTTGCAACCGACAAGGACTGTGTGAAAGCGGCTGCGTGGACGCATGCGCGGCGGGCAGCAGATCTTGCATCGGCAACGCGGTGGTCACCTGTGCAGACGAAAACGGGGATGGCTGCACCGAATGGTCCGAGCCCCAAGCTTGTGCCTCCGGGCAAGTTTGCACAAACGGCAGCTGTGAGTCCTGTACCCCCAATTGCGCAGGCTTAGAATGCGGCGAGGACGGCTGCGGGGGAAGCTGCGGGGTCTGCGATCCGGATGAACACTGCGAAGCAGGCCGCTGCGTTTCGGGTTGCTTCGACGAATGCGAATGGGGCGACAGCTACTGCCTGGATGCATACTCGTATTCCGAATGTGGCTTTTACGACCAGGACCTCTGCCTTGAGTACGGCCCGCCCATCTGGTGCGATGAGGATTCTCCCTGCGACCCCGAACTGGGACGTTGCCTTGGAACCTGTTGGGACGAATGCGAATGGGGCATGAGTTTTTGCCTAGACAACTACAGCTTCCAGGAATGCGCCGACTTCGACGGTGATGGCTGCGCCGAACTTGGCCCGCCCCAGCCCTGCCCGGAGAGCGAGCCCTGTAACCGCATGACGGGCCGCTGCGAGGGCGGATGCTGGGACGAATGCTTCTGGGGCGAGAGCTTCTGCGTCGATGAACAGGGCTACATGGAATGTGGCGATTGGGACGACGACGAGTGCCTGGAGTTCAGCCCTTACCAGTCTTGTGGACCCGATAACTTCTGCGACTGGGAGACGGGGCGTTGTTATGGAGGATGCAGGGACGAATGCGAGATCTGGGAGCGCTACTGCCTGGATTATTGGTTTTATGTGGAATGCGGCAACTTTGACTACGACCCCTGCCTGGAGTTTGGCGAGCCCATGGAATGCCCGCCTGAACTGCCTTGCGACTGGAACACCGGCTTCTGCGGTGGGTGCCTCCCGTTGAGCTGCTCTGACATGGGCTTTGAATGCGGATGGCAGGACGACGGCTGTGGCGGCGGTCAATACTGCGGAGACTGTCAACCTGGAGAGATATGCACCCGCAACGGGCAGTGCCGGGCTGATGGAACCCACGATGGAGCGGGAGATCCCTGCGATTGGTACAACGGCTGCCCGGACGACTGGAACGCCGCATACGTCTGCGTTGAAACACCTGGCGACTGGCAGGGGTTCTGCTCTTTCCCTTGCGACACAGACGCAGACTGTGCCTTGGAATTCCCTGGAGGCTGCTGTGAAGAACTGGCCCCGGATCACAAGGTATGCCTCTTCGGAGAGTACTGTAACAGCAACTGGCCTGGATACTTAGAGGACTGCTCGGACACCATGATCTGCCAACCAGACATGCTCTGCATCGATATCGAGGGCCAAGGTCAGAGCATCTGCATGCTTACCTGCGATACAAGCGTCAACGTCTGCCCTGAAGGCGGCAACTGCCTTCCCATGGAAGAGGGCGCGGCCGCCGGGATTTGTCTGCCCACCGGCGACGGCGTCTTCGGCGATCCCTGCACCCTGACGGTCGGCTGCCAGGCGGGTTTGGTCTGCATTCGCCTGGACGAAGAACACATGGGCTATTGCAACCGCCTGTGCTCTGACTTTATGCCCTGCCCCAACAGCTTTGATTGCATCTTGGAAGACGGAACAGGCGGCCGGTGGTGCGCAGCCATGTGTGAAAACGAGTGGGAATGCGATTTCCTCGGGGACTGGGAGTGCGTGGACCCTTGGGGTGCGGGTTTCAGCGCCTGTCTTCCCAACGCGGCCCCCTAGTTTCTGCGGGACAGCGTAACCGCCAACTCGTCAACACCGTCGACCGTCAAGGG
>JAGLDW010000139.1 GCA_023145395.1 Lentisphaeria bacterium
CTGACGGCGGCGACGCCCGGACCGAGCCAGGAGAACCCATCTCAAGGTGAGGGAAACGGTATCCTGAACATGGACACAAACAGCAGGAAGAGAAGGGATGACAACATGACACAAGGACCGTACAATGTTGAGGGTCTGCCCCAGGTGCAGGCCGGATCTGCGCAGATCGATATAACCCCGCCTCTCGGCACGTCACTCTCCGGATACTTCACCGACCGTGTGAGCGACGCGGTGGCAGACCCATTGTTCGTACGCGCCGTGGTCATTCAGAGCGACGGCGAACGCATGGCGCTGGTCTCGTGCGACGTGATCTGCCTGACACGGGAGACGACGGACGCGGCAAAGGAACGGATCACGCAATGCTGCGGAATCGATCCCGAACGTGTCCTGATCTGCGCGACGCATACGCACACGGGGCCGAACCCACGTCGGGGCGGCAAGCAGATCATTCCCGTCAACACCGAATGGCTGGATGCATTGCCCGGCAAGATCGCGGCGGCGGTCGAAGCCGCCTGTGCCGACATGTTCGAAGCCATTCTGGTGCCCGGCCGACAATCAGAAACCGATTTCGGCAGCAATCGACTAGGTCGCATGCGCGACGGGGCCGAGGTGTTCGGCAAGGACCAGACGCTTGGACCAGCCGGACCGATTGACCCTGACGTATTTGCCATGGCAGTGCGTGAGCTTGACGGCACGGTGCGTGCAATGGTGGTCAACCATGCCATGCATGCGGACGCCACGGGGGGAACCCACATTTCGGCCGGATGGCCTGGCAAAGTCGGTCGCACGATCTCCGACGTCTACGGTCCTCAGGCGGTCACGGTCTTCCTCAACGGATGCTGTGGCGACATCAATCACCATCATTGGGAACCGAAACGCATTTCCGCGAAAGGTCAGCTGCGCACCGACCAAATGGGCCGCGCCATGGCCGGACTCGCAATCAACGCCGTGGAAATGGCAGAACCGCTCGATAGCGCAGTCATCGACGGACTTCTGCGCCAACCGCAGATTCCTTGGTACACGCGCGATGAGGCCATGCGTGCAGAAGTGGAGAAACTACGCGCCCAGCCCAAGCCCAGTGACAAGGACGCCCTGGTCATCGAACGTTTCGACGAGTGGCCCTACGATGGGCAACAGGCCGAAGTGACTGTCCAGGCAATCCGGCTTGGGGATCTGATCTTCATCGGGTTGCCGGGGGAGATTTTCACCAAGTGGGGATTGGAAATCAAGCGGTGGTCTCCCGCGCGTTTCACCTTTGTGGCAGAACTGGCGAACGACTGGTTCGGCTACATCCCGACTAGTGACCAAGCGCACCGCGGCGCATACGGGGCCAAGCCTATCCTGTCCCGCAGGCTCAATGCCGACGGCGGACGTCAGATGACCGATGCCGTCCAGATCATGATGTGGGATCTATGGGAGGGGCGAAAATAGGCCAGTAGTGTCAGGAGTTCGGTGACGAGCCCGAAAAGCGAGAGTCGAGAGTGATGCATGAGATTTGCGCAGTTCGCAGCGCGCGGCTCACGGGCCGTTCGCCCGCCATGATTTGCGGAGTTCGCTGTTCGGGTTCGCGGCCTGACCTTCGACTCTGCTCTGGTTCTCTGAGAGTACCCCTCCCACATAGTGACCGCATAACAGCCTTACATGGAATCCTCTCCTGCGTGGCGATTTCTTTTACTGGCTTATTCGCCTTTCGCACCGTTGGTCGTCGTTTCCGTCTCGTCTCACTCCACGTCCATGCTCCGCGAAACATGCTCAGGAGGTGCGACTGTGCAACATAAGGTACACTGGGACTCAGTGCACCTACTCGGAGGTAACGCCTCAGTCATATGGGGTATCACCGAGGATGGCGAACACCAGCGGCA
>JAGLDW010001390.1 GCA_023145395.1 Lentisphaeria bacterium
TCCTGTGTCGGTGCCTGCACCGACACGCGAACAACAAAAACAGTCCGGACGGTGAATCGCACACTCGAATCCGCCTCAAAACGAAATTCAAAATGTGAGTTATTATACTTGCACGCGTGTCCAGACGGGGCTGGACCAAGCGGTGTTGCCGTCTTTCTGGACCACGCGAACGTAAGTGAAATCACCGTCTCGGGCGGGTGTCGTGTCGGTGTATTCGAAGAATGCCTCGTCCCCGTTCAGTTCGTGTCGGACAAGAGTTTCGTTGTTTTTGACGATCCGCAAGTAGTCCAGTTCGTCTGTTCCGATGACATGGATGCGGATGCGGCGGGGTTGGCTTGGTGATTCCACGAACGCATCACTTCCCATCATGGCGCCATTGACATCGAACTCGAGAATCATGCGTGCGCCGGTGGTGGCGTAGCAGCGGCGTTCGCGCAGAGCGTCGAAGATGCCTTCGCGGGTGAGTTCGGGCGCGTAGACGCAAGCGAACCCGCTCTTGGCATCGACACACCACTGCCGGTCGGCAGGGAAGCTGCGGCCGGGCATGCCGGAGTGACTGTCGCCCGAGCCGATGAAACCAAAGCGCAACCCACGATCGAGAGCGCGGAACAGCCCCGCACCCGGTTTGATGGATTTGTGCCACAGCGAATCCTGCTCCTCAACCCCCGAACCCCAGCAGGAGTAGGCTTCGGCGATGGGTTCCAAGTCTGGGTCATGGAAGCGCCATTCGGTCCAAGCCTTCGTGTGGTGGGGAATGATGATCACGTCCCGACCTTGGAAGTAGGCAAAGAGACCCTCGGGATCATTTCGGGGGAGATCGTCGAGCGCGGGCTCGATGACTGCATCCCGATAGATCACGTTGCGGTGTCCAAGCGACGCACCGTATTCGAAACCCTTCAATGTGACGAAGCGGCCTGGCTCGTGGAAGTCCCTCGTGGCCTCCTGGGTCTCCAGCCATCCATCGGGCTTGAAGCATCCCGCAGAGTCGGTGATGCCCATGAAATCGAGTGCGGCGACATCACGTCCATAGGCGTAGCCTTCGGCAGGCGTTCCGAGCGAGTCACTGTGGTACTTGCTCTGGCAATGGAGATCGCCGAAGTACAGGTTGAGCTGCTGGTTGGTGCACCAGACGGGGTTGCTGACGGACCGCGTGCCCGTGCCATCGGCTGGCTCGACGAGGATCCGCCGCCGCCCCTCCGCGAGGATCCGGACATCCGGCAGGCTGGCGCCAGAGCCGTTTTCCGTCGTGAGCGACACGGTGCCCGGGACGGCCACCCCATGCTGATCGCTGCCCACGCGCAATTCCCCCT
>JAGLDW010001391.1 GCA_023145395.1 Lentisphaeria bacterium
GCCCAGTTTCTGGTATGCGGGTCCGATGATGTACCTGCGCGCCAAGATGATGTGGGACCCCAATCGCGATCCGGATGCCATTCTCGACGAGTTCTACACAGGCTTCTTCGGACCGGCCGCACCTGCCATGAAACGGCTGTATGACATCTTCGAGGCACGCATGCACACAAAGCGCGCCGGGAAGTGGTTCGAAGGCCTCGGTTCCGTGGAGGCGCAGATTGCGCTGTGGGCACCTGAAAACGTGGTCGCCTGCAACGAGGCGCTGAGACAGGCGCGGGAAGCCGCCGCTGACACCGCTCTTTTCGCCGCGCGAGTCGCATTCGTGGCCAATGGCTTCGCATGGACTGAAGCGATTCTCCAGGAGTTCTGGCAGGCGGAGGCGCTTCGTGAACTCGTCGGCAACACGACACCTTCAGCTACGGAGTTGTTTGCTGCGATCAAGAAACTTGCCGTCTGCGGGAAGCGGCGGGACACCAACTGGGAGCTGATCAAGGACAATCCTTTGATCGTGGGCAACTACCTGCGAGTGATACGGCTAAAGCCTCGGCGGCTGAACAGTTGGAAGTCGTTTGTCTCCCGGAGTTCCTTGCTCGGAATCCAGGCTCTGATCGGTTGTGTGGATGATGAGACAATGGACCGTCTGCAGACTCTTGTTCAGGAGCTTCCGGATGCAGATTTGCGGGACGAGTTCGAAGGCTATCTCTGGATGAAAACACACCCGGATGCACCGAATCTTCTCGCCAATCCTGGCTGCGAAGTCCGCACCGCCTCCAAGACGCGGGCTGTCGGCATTGGCTGGGTTTCCGAGGCGACTCCGCCGAACTGGTCGAAATGGGCGCTTGTGGCCGGGAACAAATCCCGTATGACCTGGGAAGCGACGGGTGGGCGGTCCGCGCCGAAGTGCATGAAGATGACCGGGATCGACAATGCTTGTTTCATCCAGACGTTCCCAGCCAAGCCGGGTGAACGGTACAGCGCGTCCGTCCACACAAAGGCGCTTGGCGAGGGGCGCCCCAAGGCGGGGCTTTTCATCCAATGGAAGAATGCGAAGGGCCAGTGGGTGTACGAAGCGCCGTTCCGCATAGCGAGAGTGGAGATGGAGGCGGGAAACTGGCGCAAACTAAACCTGGTCTTCACGATCCCCAAAGACGTAAGCTCCATTGTTTTCCTCTGTCGCGGGAGAAATGTGTCGACAGACGCCGCCCTGCTCTTCGACGATGCCTCGCTCGTTCGCCTGCCGGATCCGAGGTAGCACGCCCCCTCCGAAAAGGGAAAGTGACCAGTAATCGGTAATCGGTGAGCGATGCCGCCATTTTGTTGGGGTGACACTGCGCAACTTGAATGTGCGCACTGCGAATTCCGCAAAGCCAATGGCTGGAGACAGGACAATGGGGCGCTTCCCCAGACCCCGCCGGGGCGTGCGCTCCAATGCCATGAAGTTTCT
>JAGLDW010001392.1 GCA_023145395.1 Lentisphaeria bacterium
TTCGCCTGTCCCCAGAGCATGCGAGGAGAGAAATTCGGGGACAGGCGAATTATGGCGATGCGGGAGCTCTTGGGACTGGAGCCACAATTCACCTGTCCCCAGAGCACCAGGGCCATTCGATTCTACTGCACAACTAAATGGAGAACATATGGTTAGCGTATATTACTGGTAATTAAGCAAACGAAAGTCATGTTATGTCGGGCCAGTCCGCAAGGAAGACAAGCAGAAAAGCCAGACAGGAGTCACGACAGCATGACAATCAGCACCCGGTTCTCTAAAGGCATGGGCGGCAACATCAGGCTTGATCACATCAAGGTTCGTCCGATCGAGTCCGACAAGGAGAAGGCTAGATGGAACGCCTTGATATGCAAGCACCACTACCTGCATGAGGCGAGGCTCTGTGGTCCTCAGATTCGTTATGCCGCCGAGTGCCGCGGCAAATGCGTGGCTCTGGTGTCCTTCAGCATTGCTTCCTGGCACCTGGGCGCGCGGGACCGCTGGATTGGGTGGGACGAACGGCAACGGCTGTCTCGGTTGAGCTTCGTCGTGCAGAACAGTCGTTTCCTGATCATGCCCGGTGTGAATACGCCCAACCTGGCATCGAAGGCACTTGCCCTTTGCCAGAAGCGCCTTCGGAACGACTGGATGGAACGCTACGACCAGCCATTGCTGCTGATGGAGACATTTGTGGACAAGTGTTATCCCGGCACTTCCTACCGGGCCGACAACTGGATCCGACTGGGCCAGACACAGGGATTCAGCCGCGGCGGCCCGGGATTCTACCGTACCAATGACGCTCCCAAAACATTGTGGGTGAAGGAACTGCAGCCAGGTGCCGCAAAGCTCTTGTCAGCGGCAGTGTTGCCTGCCGAGCTTGCCCCGCACGAACGGAAACTGGAAGGGGACGAGTTGGCCAGAGTGTTCACATGCAAAGCCCTTGAGAGTCTGCACGACGTCTTCGGAGCGCTCCACGACCCGCGCCGCGCGGCCGGACGACGCTACAGTCTGGCCTCCTGCCTTTCCATTGTCGCCTGCGGCTTGCTGGTCGGTTGCGAGGGCCTGAAGGAGTGCTCCGACTTCGGCAGGGAGCTGAAGCAGAGCCAACTGCGCGCGCTGGGCACGCATCAGGACAGAAGGACCCGGAAGTACGCCGCACCGTGCCACAACACACTGTGGCGTATTTGCTCGGCGGTCGATCCCGTGGATTTCGAACGCCTCGTGGGTGAGTGGTACAACTCCGGAGTGGGCAAGCCCCCGAAAGCCTATGCGATGGACGGCAAGACCCTCTGCGGCAGCCTTGACGAGGAGGGCAACGCCCTGCATGTCGTCAGTGTCGTGTCGCATGACCGCACCCCTTTTTTCTTCAAACAACGACGAACAACAAAGGCCGGGAAGGCGAGGCGGCACGCAACCTGATCGCGGGAATGCCAGACCTGAACGGCGCCGTCATCACCGCAGATGCACTGCACCTGCATGACGAGACGATCGCGCAGGTCGTCGAGGACAAGCACGGACATCTGCTGGTCGGTCTGAAAGGGAACCGCGAGAAGTTGCTGAAGGAGGTCGTCGAGGCCTTCAATCGGATTGATCCCGGAGAGATCGCGCGCGACCGCGACGTGGACGCTGGGCACGGGCGCATCGAGACACGCGTCGTCGAAGTCATCTCGTTCCGCACTCAGACCAAGTATCCGCACCTGCACACAGCCATGCGAGTGCACAGGACACGGGTGCAGAAGAAAAGCGGCGCCGTTTCGGACGAGACCTCCTACTACGTGGGCACGTTCGGCTCGGACAAGCTCAATGCCGCACAAGTGCAAGCCCTTGTGCGTGGACACTGGACAATCGAGAACAGGCTGCACCATGTGAAAGACCGCACAATGCAGGAGGACCGCTGCCAGGCACGCGCGAATGTCGGTTCGAACCTCGCGCTTCTGCGCTCGGTTGTGGTCGGCTTGAAGGCCAGAGCAAAAATCCGCAACCCGCGTATCTCCGCCAAGCTCAAAGGAAACGCTGACGTCGCCATTGAATTGGTCGTGCGCCCCATTGATCAGCAGTAAAATGCTAGAATCGAATGGCCCTGCCAGAGCACTGACCCCAAATCTCGATAGGATCGGGTCTCTGGGCTACACGCGACCTGAACCTCCACACGTCGGGCAGGGACGGCCCGCTGACATGAGAACATGAGCACGCTTCACCAAAAGAACGGTGTTCTCTATGATCACTTTGTCAACGGCTTGCTCGTCCGGCGGGGAGTAGTCCTCAAGAGCTTTGATGGCCTCGCGGATCTTCCTCAGTACTTCCTGCTCGGTCATTTCTGGCCTCCTTACAGTTTGGTTTGTCTGACCTCATCCAGGGTCACCTTCTTCATGTCCTCATAGGCCCTGGTAATCTCTTTCGTAATCAAGTCACAGCACCTACGGTTGATGCCCTGCACCAATTTCTTCGAGCCGTCGAGCGTGTTGTAAATATCCCTGTAGGAATCCCAGTAGCTCTGGTAGAGCACGAGTTTCTCGACAACGTCGTGGTTCCAAAGGGCTGCGGTGAGATCCAGGGCATTAACAGCCTTCACTACATCTGGGGTAACAGGGTTCATCGTATCGATCTCGCTGATGCCGGACCAAGCCATGTGTAGGTCGATGATTCCCTGCCGCTTGAACATCTTCTTGTTCAGTCGCGACGCTCGCCCCGCAAGGAAGACGGAAACAATGCTTACCAAGAGTGCGAGAGCCGCACAAGTCGCTACCACGACGTCAGCGATGTCAACCGTCGCTGCACTTGGATTCCCTGCCGGAGACTGGGGTGTTTGTGCCAGTGCCAGCGGCCCCACTAAGGCTATGACTAGAAGAGCTATGCGCATCCTTTTTCTCCTATCCCAACGAAAGGCAGAGCGGGTCAGTCCTCCGATTTGCTTTTATAGGCACATAACGCCATAATTCGCAGGCAGAGCGGGTCAGTCCTCCGATTTGCTTTTATAGGCACATAACGCCATAATTCGCATGTCCCCGAATTCCTTGCCGAGCGGGCAGAGCGGGTCAGTCCTCCGATTTGCTTTTATAGGCACATAACGCCATAATTCGCATGTCCCCGAATTCCTTGCCGTGTCTTTCGTGGAGAGTCCTGTCTTTGCCTTGCGGGGTTCGCAGGGCATGGCTCGCCGGGAGTCTC
>JAGLDW010001393.1 GCA_023145395.1 Lentisphaeria bacterium
GTGTATTCCAGAGTCGCGCTTGTGGCGAGGCTGGCTGCGTCGTGAGAGAGGTAACGGACGATGTTGCCGTCGTCGTCGTGGGTGAAGAGCTGGGGGGTGGCCTCGACTCGGGCGGCACGGGTCTGCTCGGAGACGATATCCTCGCCGTTGGGGCCCTGTCCGGGAAGCACGGCGGTGACGGTGAGGTTCGCCTCCGCGACACCGGTCGTGTTGTCCAGGGCTACGCCCCGGTGGAAGTACTCGCCGAGGCGGTCAGCGCGGGCCGGGAGTTCTCCGGGGGCGGTGACGCTGACCACGGCGGCGGCGTTGGCCTTGCCGCGCACCTGAGCCACGCCCGGCACCGTGCGCTGGGTGTATTGATTGAGGGAGTTGGCCGTGTAGACGGATTTGGCCCGGTTCTCGGTCATGATGACGTTCCCGATCTGGCCGCTTCCGGCTTCGTACCCGTACGAGAACAGGTTATCGCCGTCGGCGACGCTCTGCAAGCGTCCAGCGTTGTCGTAGGCGTACTGGACGGCGGCGATGGAGGCGCTTTGCGGATCCATAAGGACATGGCCTGCGGGCCGCAGGAGAGCGTCCCGTAGCACATTCCGGCGAACCGGTCCTCGATCATCAGAATCTCCGCCACTCGCAAGGAAACACCTACAGAACTGACATGCGCCTAGCATCCTTGATGCATGTCAGTGCCCGGCCCGGCCCGCAAGTTCACGGGATGATTGCCTCTCTTGGTCCGGAGCATTATAGGTAATGCCTGCAGCGTACTCGACCCGGAGAAAAATCGATGAAAATCGTGTTTGTCGGCGACACACACTACTGCCGGGCCCGCGAGGGTGGGCGGAGCGGATGCACTTGCGCCACGGTGCTGGACCATGTTCGCTACACGCCCATGATTGAGAGTGTGCTGACACCCTTGTTCGCCCGTGTCCGTGCACTGGAGCCCGATCTGGTGATTTGCTCCGGCGACATCGTCGAGGGGGGACTTCGTTCGAATCCCACCGAGGAGACGCTTGAGTTCCACGAGGTGCTGGCTCTGTTCGACAGCCTGGACTGTCCCTATTTGATTGCCCGTGGCACGCACGACGCGCCTACTCCGTTTCTCGAACTTGTGGTTCCTGCCATGGAACGCGCTGCGGGCGCGTCCTTCGGGCAGGCCTACTTTCGGCATGATGTGGAAGACTGCGCATTTTTCATTCTCGACTATCAAACGTTGAAAGAGGGAAATGCCCAGGATGCATGGCTGGAAGAGCAGCTGGGAGAAGCCGCAGCTGAGGGGCGGCGGATCTTCGTGACGGGCCATGCTCCAGTTATTCTCTGGGGACGGCATTTCTTTGGCGATCCCGCCTTGATTCGGCGTCTTGACACATTGTTCAGCATGTATCCCGTGGAGGC
>JAGLDW010001394.1 GCA_023145395.1 Lentisphaeria bacterium
CCGATGTCTTTCACGAAGGCGGCGACCCCACCGGCGAGTCGCTCGACAACTGGATGAAGATCCGCCGCGCGCTTCTGCGAATGCCCGTTGATCGTATTGGCTATGGCGGCTACCTCACTCTCGCCGCTAAGTTTCCCGACTTTGTCGCGCAGGTGGAAGAACTTTGCAACGAGTTCCGCGACCTCCGCGAGCGCACTAACGGCGAACTGTCGCAACGCCTGCCGATCAAGGTGGCTGTTCTGAGCAGCTGGGGCTGGCTTCGCGCTTGGATCAACTATACCAACCCCAGCCAAAAATTCCTCGACAAGCGTCCCGACGTCACTGTCATCGCCGGCTCGAACATGCTGGAAAGCCTTTCCGGCCTGCCGGTTGATGTGAGTTTCCTAAGCTTTGATGAAATCCGCGAGGGCGGTATCCCTTCCGACGTGAATGTGATCATCAACGCCGGCACCGGCGACACCGCTTGGAGCGGTGGACGCGAGTGGGCCGATCCGGCCATCATCGGTCCCGTGCGAAAATGGGTTGCCAATGGCGGTGGATTTCTGGGGATTACCGATCCCACTGGCCACCAGCACCAAGGCCGCTATCTCCAGCTCGAAGACGTCCTCGGCGTCCAGAAGGAGATGGGTCAGAGTTGTATGGCAGCGGCACGTCCGCAGAACATTCCAGAGTCGCATTTCATCACGGAAGGCATTCCGGAAGACATCCAACTTGGAAGCGGCATGAGCTTTGTCTATTCGGCATCGGACAACGCGGAAATCCTTTCCGTTTCCGACGGCGGGCACGTTCAGCTTTCCGCCAACTCGTTTGCGGGTGGACGCGGCGTCTACCTCTCCGAGCTGCCCTATAATCTCGATAACGCGCGGCTGCTGCTGCGTGCCATCGCGTGGGCGGCTGGCCAGGAAAGCGCGCTTGATGCACTGGTATGCGACAACGTGAACACGGATTGTGCATACTATCCAGAGGCGGGTTGCACTGCGGTCGTTAACCATACTGCGGAAGTCCAGACAACGAACTTTGTCGATGCTCAGGGCACGCAGCAGACCCTCGAACTCAAGCCGCACGAGTTAACCTGGGTCTAACTAAAAACCACTCGCGCCTCTTCAACACATTCTGCCGGAGAGGTGCGAGAGGATTTAAATCTGGGGATAAGCTCGATGTCTGTTATTTCTGCAGCTATTCTTCTTTTTGTGGTCATGGATCCCTTCGGGAACATGCCGCTCTTTGTTAGTGTGCTCGAAACCCTACCGCCGGAACGGCGTAAGCGAGTCCTCGCGCGTGAATTGATGATTGCGCTTGTACTGCTGGTCGCCTGTCTTTTTGTTGGACCGTATTTCCTTTCGATGTTGCATATTTCTGCGCCATCGTTGGGCATTGCCGGGGGCATCATTCTGTTTTTGATTGCGATCAAGATGGTGTTCGGTGGTACCGATCAAATGTTCAAGGATGTGCCGGATGGCGAGCCCCTGATTGTTCCGCTGGCCGTGCCCTGTGTTGCAGGACCTTCCGCCACAGCGACCATCCTGCTGCTGGTGGGGCAGGAGCCGGGCCGTTGGGGCCACTGGCTACTGGCCATCGTTCTGGCATGGGCGGCGAGTGCCTTCTTTCTTTCATTCTCAA
>JAGLDW010001395.1 GCA_023145395.1 Lentisphaeria bacterium
AGACCGACATGGACAAATGCCGCCATAAAGATCACGGCAAACCGGAAAATCCAAATAGTTCTGGTCATATCAAACACTCTCCGTTTCGTGGTTCCTACTCACATTCTGTATAGCATAATGTAAAGTTATTTCCGTGCGGTCCCAAAGCTATCCGAGAGTCATCTTCCGCCTGCCAGGCTATCCCAGAGCCGTCGGCACAGAGACTGCGGGGGATCCAGGACGCAGGTGTCGTCCACATTCGGATCCCGTCCGGTCGGGGTAATGTAGTCCGCAGCCCGGGGCACGGTTTTAACAATGTCTTCGAGCCAGGTGCGGCTGCCAACGGCGAAAGCGCGGCTCCAGTGCGGCTCTTTCGGGATTTCCGCTAGGGCGCACTGCTCCGCGATGGCGGCCTCATGCCAGTGCCGGAAGCTTTCCATGTCTTCAACGCTCAGCAAGCAGAGAAGCCGTTCCTGGTCAATGATGCGGTAGCGCTTCCGGGCTCCGCTCACTCCCGGTATCCGCCGAAGCACCAGTCGTGTGGATGGGTCACGGCACCCGCGCGGACCATGTTCATGTCCAGATACAAAAGGCAGCGGTCCAGATGCCGTCCCGTTTCGACGAGCGTGGCGTGATAGCGGCCCCGCCAGAAAGAGCCCTCGCGCCCGACGCGGTGGTTCTAGTCTCCCGCGAACGTGCCCTGCAGCCAGTGCATGGTCTCGGAGAGGTCCTCCGTGCGCGGCGCCCATACGAGAAGGTGGATGTGGTTTGAGGTGACCACGTAGTCGAGAAACCGGAGGGCCCGTTGCCGACGCGATGCCTGCCAGAGCCGTTTCACATACTGCTTGCGGTCGATGTCCGTGCCAAGGAGGAACCTGCGTTCATGGCAACGGTGGGTGATGTGCACGCAGCAGTTGCGGATTCGGGAGCGTGGCAGGCGCATGGTTCCCTCCGGGTTCTACCGCACGTACGTCCCAAATTCTATAGCTGTCCAGAACTGGGTTATGCGCCTTGGACTGCGTCTTCTGAAGAAGAATCCTCAACTGAGGGTGCAGGCTTGACAGTTGACTCAAGATCTACCGTTTCCTGGTAGCGGGTGACTGGCCTGCTTCCCACGTGCTCCTGTCCTCTCCGGACTGATGCGATGGCGTTGCGGATGTCCTGACTTGTCACGAAGCGGTCCTTTGGTTCCCGCGCGACCGCCTCTGCCAGCGATATCAGAACGGCGTTCTTAATGTCCCCTCCGCTAAAACCGTCGCTTTCCTCTGCCAGGAGGTCCCAGTTGAGCTGATTTCGCCCCGGAACGGCCTGGGGGATCATCCTCTGCCAGAGAAGACCCCGACACTCAAGAGACGGTAGTGGGATCAGCACATGCTGCAAGATCCGTCGGACAAAAGCACCATCGAAATTGCGGGCGAGGTTGGTCGCAAAAGCCACGACTCCCTCGAACTGGTCCAGTTCCTTGAGCATAACAGCCCGGGCCACATTGACCCCATGGTCTGCGGCTTGAGTGACGTTAGTCATTCGTCGCCCGAGGATTGAGTCGGCTTCGTCGAAGAACAGAACGCAGTCCATCTCAGCAGCTTTCGAGAAGGCGGCTCGGATGTTCTTGCCTGTCTCCCCCACATACTTGGACTCGATCTCGGCATAACTGACATCAATCAGCTTCTTGCCCAAAGCTCCCGCGAGTGCTTCGGCACACATTGTCTTTCCTGTGCCGGGAGGGCCAAAG
>JAGLDW010001396.1 GCA_023145395.1 Lentisphaeria bacterium
TCAGACTCGCCTTGTCCGGGACGCGATTGGCCACCGTCCCCGCCTGGATGATGGAGGCAACCATGGTGTTGTGCCATTCGTCCCCCGCCGTGACTCCGGGGAACATGTCACGGATGCGGGCATAGCCGTCGATCAACGTGTCGATGGCATTGCTTCCCTGCCAGGGGGTGGAGGCATGGGCCGCCTTCCCCTCGGCCTGAAGTTCCAGCGTGAGCACGCCCTTCTGCGCCACTGCCACGGCGTACTGCGAGCCATCCACAATGAGGATCAGCCGCTGCGCACCATAACCACGCTCCACCATCGCACGGGTGGTCATTCCCCCAATTTCCTCGTCGGAGGAGAACAACGCACCCACGGATGCCCTCCCCTGGCAGCGGATCAACGTCTGGGCCAGAATCACCGCGTTGCCAAGACAATCATTTGTGCCTCGTCCCACCAACTGGCCGTCCCGCTCGAAGGGGACGAACTGGTGATCCTCCGCCGGCACCACATCCACGTGGGCATTCAGCAACACGTCCGGCGTCTTCGTCTCCTCGGTCGCCGCAAAGAGCACATCACGTCCATCCGCGTGTTCCACAACACAATGCAAACCCTCTCCAGTGAGGTATTCAAACAGCACGCCAGAGGCCCGATTCACGTTCTCAATATCAGCCGACACGGGCCGAAGCGAAATCAGTTCCTTCAGCAATTCGATGCTGTTCTTCATGGTTCCCCTCCTTGATTGGCTATAGAACGGGATTGATCATATCGACATTCCCAGCCAGATCAAGCTCATCCCGCACTAGCGTGCGAACTGCCTCGTAGACGGCGCGCTGGGCCTTTTCCACAGACTCTTCGCGCAATCGCTCGTAGGGCTGGCGAATTGCTGTGGCCACATTGATTTTTGCGATGCCACTGGCGATCGCGTCCAGCACATACTCTCTGCGAATGCCTGTGCCACCATGAAGAACCAGGGGCACACCAGTCGCCTGGCGAATGCGTTTGAGGTGATCGATGTCGAGACGTGCCGCGAGCTTCGTCTCGTTCTTCTTGGCGGCCGAAATGGCGCCATGGATGTTGCCCACGGCAACGGATAGCCAGTCCACCTGAGTCTCTCGGACGAACCGGACCGCCTCGTCCACGTCGGTAAATCCCCGACCCGTGGAAAACAGTTCCTCGTACGGGGGCAGCGGCCCTGCCTCGTGTCCCAGAACCGCTCCCAGCTCCGCTTCGACGGGAATGCCCGAAGCGTGCGCCATGTCCACCACGCGTCGCGTCGCAGCGATATTCTCCCGCAGCGGAAGACGCGAGCCATCCACCATCACCGATTCATAGCCCAGCTCCACGGCCCGAGTCGTCTCCTCCAAGTATTCAACCGCAAGATCATCCTCGTCGATCACAGGACAATGATCCAAGTGCAGACGCGTGAAACGCTCGTCTTTCACCCTCTCATATTCGTTGTGAATCGCCGCCATGCTACCCGACTCGAACTTGACCCACTCCAAGCGAGCGACAGTGATCAAACCGAAAGTGCGAGTGTCCCGCAACGCCTCGACCACGGCGCCCATCATTGGAAGGTAGGGAATGTTAAAGGCCAGAACGGCGGTCTCCGCAGCCAGTGCGGCCTGCATGATTTCGTTGCTACTGCGCTTTGTCATACTTGTCCCTCTCCGTCTGTAAACACAAAGCCCGACGGCATGTAAACCGTCGGGCCTTGTGGTGGTACTCTCTGTATGCCTCGACTACTGCAGGACCTGTTGCATCAGGTCCAGAGCCAGGCGGACGACGAGCACCACCGCAGCGGCAGCAGCCAACATCGAGCAGATGCCGCTGAAAACTCCACCACCTGATTGCTCGCCGCTAGGCTTGAGACTGGGTGTCGCCGCAGGAGCAGCCGCAGCACCGGGGGCAGGAGCGCCTTCTGGCGCTGGCTTGGCCGCCTGTGTCTTACCGGGAGCGCCCTTGAGTTTCAGGCCACCCTTCTTTGCCGCTGGCTCCGCCGCGGGGGGAGCTTTCACTGCCACGGTCGCACCGGCGCTGGCATCCTCTGGGGGAGTCACCGAAACAGTGGCAGCGGCGTCAGGCGCGGGGGGAGCGTCGGATGTACCCACACCCGGCAGGCCAATGGTCACGTCCTGTTGTCCAGCCGACGCTCCACCAGATTTCTTCAGCTTCAACGACTTTTTCGCTCCACCAGGCGCGGCGGGCGCGGCGGGCGCGGCGGGCTTTATTTTCACTGTGGCAGCGGCAGACGCCGCCGCAGTCGAAGCGGGACCGGGACGAACCTTTAGTTCCGCTGTCTGCCCCTTATCGACGACACCCGCTGCTTTTGCCGCTGCAACTGCGGCAGGTGGCCGAATTTTCAACGTTGCGGAAGAGGATTTGGACCCGCCATCGGCACTCTTCACCGGCTTTCCAGCCCGGATCTTGAGGGTTGAGGTCCCAGCCTTCGACTCGCCAGGATCATCCCGCTTGGGAGTGGCCGGCGTCTGCTGCGTGACCGCCTCGGCGTCGACCGGGGAAAATGTAGATGCCGAGTCAGACTCTTCGGGTGGGGTCTTAAGCTTCAATTTGATCGTTGACGTGCTGGTGTCCTTGAAGGGACTGTTCACAACGCCCGGTTGCATGTCTCCCGGAGCGGGGACCTTGATGGTGCCACCGGGACTGTTGTCGGGCGTAGCAACCGGCTCGTCAACTTTCAGAGTGTCCGTGCCCTTTTTCACAACCTTCGGTTCGATTCGCAGGGTGTCGGTGCTCCTCTTGGCCCGAACTTGGGCCTTGGAGGCGGGGACGGAAACCGTCGGAGAGGAATCCTCCGGAGAGGCAGCCTGTTCCGGTGGGGTTGGCGCAGTCGGACCAGTCAGATTTGGGCCCATCGGCTTCTTCGGGCCATGAACGACCTTCAGACGCACGGTGGCGTTCTTTTCATCGCCAACGCCTGCACCACCCTCCGGCGTGCTCTGGATACGCCGCAGCTTGTTGTGGCTCGTCTGACGACGACCCATGGGACTGCTCACCTCCGCCGTTGGGACATCGTCCTCGGCAGGCGTGGGGGGTTTGATGTTCTTCGGCGCCACGGGGACGTTCGGTGTACCGGGCGTAGCACCTCCCGCACGCTGGGGGCCTGTCTCCACTTTCAGCCGACTCGTATCAGCCTTGCGAAGTTTGACTTTTTGGGGAGCATTCTCGTCGGCCATTTTGCCACTCCTCTCGAGATGGGAGCGTGTCTCGCGCGCAATCTGTCCCTGAGGAGGCACAATACCCCCCGGGCAAGCGAGTCCACTCACCGTGTTCATATCGATCCAGAAATAATCACTGCTAGAATACACTACATGACAGGTCACACTTCTGCAAACGCAAAGAGCCGGTCAACGTAACGCCTCAGTTACGTGGGGACATGGCGGTTGAGGGCAACCGCCCTCCAAGTGCTTCGGGATGCCGCTGGTGTTCGCCATCCTCAGTCTCGAGGGGCA
>JAGLDW010001397.1 GCA_023145395.1 Lentisphaeria bacterium
GAGGCTAGCACCGCGCAACTTGAACGTGCACATTGTGGATTGCACAAGGCAAGTAGGTGCGCCGGGCCCCGGTGCACCAGCGTATCCGAAAGGCAGGTGCACTGGGGCCCAGCGCACCTACTCGGAGCGCGCATACGCGAACTCTGGTGCTTTTCTATCATTGCGCTGCAATATCTTGTGTCCTCTGCGTATGCGAGCTATACTTATCCGAGGCAAGCTCAATGTGTTATGCCATATCGCATTGAGACCGGACAACCAACACACTCAAAAAATCCAAGGAGAAGAAGGATGCCACGCAAGAAGGGTTCCCTGAGCGAAGCACAGATTGCCACGATGCAGGCCCGTAGGATAGAGACGGCCAAAGAACGCGCGGATGCCATGGAGGCGTTGACAAACAATCCCGCCTTCACCGAATGGAAGTTCTGGAAGAAGGTTCCGGAAGATCTCCAGTACGATGTCGTCGAAGCCATCGAAAAGGCACTTATCCAATCCAAGAAAAAGTACCTTGAGGAGATCGAGTCCGAAGCAGCCGAGTTGCGCGAAGAGCTTTTCGGTGACGGCGAGTAAATAGTCTGGATAAAGCGGCTAGACACCTTGTGGCTGCTCAATACCCCGACACACTGACGGCGTCCGTCGCAGCTTTCATGCGGCGGGCGCCATCTTTTTGGGGTACGCCCCAGAACTCACATGCACGAGTTCTGATCTACCGATAGCGCTGGAGCAATTCCAGCATCTTCCGATCCAGCTTATGCCCGTGGAAGTCTTCGTACTTCACGTCCTTCCGCTGGCTATCCAAGATGCCGAAGCTTCCACGGAAGTTCCAGAGCGCCCAGCCCCATCCGGCCTTTCGCCAGTTCAGCAGACAGTCCTCCATCCAGCGCAGCGTGACATCGTGTGGCGTGCGGTTGTGCGCTCCAAATTCTCCGACCATCACCCCGGTACCCTCCTTCTCCGCCTTGAGCCAGGGCACGATGGATTCCGCCCAAAGCAAATCACGATCCTCCGTGGTCTCCGATTCGAATTGTCCATCGCGGGTGAAAGTGACCGGTCCACCGCGTGAACCGTAGGAACACATCAGCGACAGCACCCGTTCCGGCTCCCGACCCTCAGGACGCAAACCGAGTTCGGAGATGGTCATCCAGTCTCCGTCTGTCATCGTTGTAGTCACCTCCCGAGTCCCCGCCGGGATCTCGACGGCGCAATCCACGTTGTAGATAGCCTGGTGGATATTCCACCGCTTCTTGTACTCGGATTCCTTCCATTCCCCCTTTCCCTCGCCGGGGGAAAACCTCTTCTCAAAGATCGTCTTCCCATCAGCCGCCACGACGAGCATGGCTTTGTCCGAAACGCTGTGGACTCTGAGCCGGAGCGCTGTTTTCACGGCAAAGGGTCCACACAGGCGCAACGGCGCCGACAGTTTCTTCTTTCCACCTGCCGTGAGCCAGCCCGACACCTTGGGACGCGGCCAAACGGGAACAGGGAGCGTGTCTGTCCCCTTCACCCATGACGCCTTGTAGTGGGTGAGCCAGAAGGGCGAATAGCCACGCGTTGCCTGCGCGATCTTCAGCGGATACAGTTCCTTGCAGGGACGCTTGCACCATTGCTCACCGTCCGCGATGATGAGCCGATTCGGATCCTCCTTCCGGATGGCTTCCACCAGGATCTTGGCGACGTGATAGTACGTTTTTCCGTCGATCCCCGCCGGTTCGTTGAAAAGATTGAAGCTGAGCCGTTTGTTTGGGATTCCCCGGTAGCGTTTTGCGAACAGCGCCCAGTGCAAGGCGCACACGCGTTGCGTCTCTGGATCGGTCCAGACGCTGGTCTTCTCCTTCGGGCTAGCCACCGTGTACCCAGGCGCACGGTGAAAATTGATCGATACATGGATGCCGTATTGCTCTCCCCAGCGCACGGCATCGTCGATCTCCTTTAGCACGTCCTCGTCAAACTGTGTCCAATCCCCGTCTTTGATCCAGCACCGGTAATCCATGGGCAGGCGCACGAAGTTGAAGCCGAACTCGGAGATCCAGCGGAAGTCATTCTCCTGGAAAGGGCCGTTAGACCATTCCTTGTGGAACTTGTCGGTTAGGTTGAATCCACGCCAGAGCGGCAGCTTGTCATGGCTTGCGGAAAGCCACTTCGGCTCGCCTCCATGCGCGCGCGATCCTCCAAGAGCAAGCATGGCAACTCCAATCACTGCACCGGCTGTCATCTTCACTGCGAAATCTCCTATTCCAGCGATTCGAGCCAGTCCGCAGCCGCCGCGTCGCTGGGCATGCGCCAGTCGCCGCGTGGAGAAAGCGCGATGGTACCAACCTTAGGACCGTCCGGTAGACATGAGCGTTTGAACTGCTGCCCAAAAAAGCGCTGTAGAAACACTTTCATCCACCGCTTCAGCTCTTCGGGAGGATACATCCCCTCGAAGGCTTTCTCCGCTAGGAACAACGTCTTGGGTGGAGAAAATCCGCAGCGAACAACATGGTACAGAAAGAAGTCGTGCAGTTCGTAGGGACCAACCACGGATTCGGTCTTTTGCGCGATGTCTCCATTCTCGTCCGGCGGCAGCAGTTCGGGGGAGATGGGTGTGTCGAGAATATCCTCCAGAATCACGGCTGTCGCCGGGTCGGCCTTGTCCTTCGCATAGGTCGCGATGAGGTAGCTTACCAGCGTCTTCGGCACGCCCGTGTTCACGGCGTACATGCTCATGTGGTCGCCGTTGTAGGTACACCAGCCCAGCGCCAGCTCCGAGAGATCGCCCGTGCCCACCACAAGCGCATTCTGCATGTTGGACATGTCCATGAGAATCTGCGTCCGTTCGCGAGCCTGGACGTTTTCGTAGGCGATGTCCGTCGTGGTGCCATCGTGGCCAATATCCTGAAAATGCTGCTTGCAGGCTGCCTCGATCGAAATCGTTGCGAGAGGAATCCCGAGTTGCTCGCAGAGCGCATCCGCATTGCCCTTCGTACGCTTGGTCGTGCCGAAACCAGGCATGGTGACCGCGTGGATGCCGGCGAGCGGCAGGTCAAGCCGCTGAAATGCGTCGATGCAGACCAACAGCGCGAGCGTGGAGTCTAGCCCTCCCGACAATCCGACCACCACGTCACGCAAGCCGGTATGCTGCAGGCGCGTGGCAAGTCCCGTGCTCTGGATCGCCAGAATCTCCTGGCAGCGGTCATGTCGGCGCGCATCATCCGCTGGCACAAAGGGGTGCGGATCAACACGGCGTCGCAGGTCGGCGGCGTCCGCAGAACTGCGGCTGGTGAAAGAAACCACTTGCGCGGCCCCTTCTCGGGACGCCACCGCCTTGCCGTGTGCGAAGGTCTTGTTGCCGACTCTTTCGTGCCGGAGGAACTGCACATCCACGTCGGCAACCGTCAGACCGGGCTCGCTCAGGAATCGCTCGCGCTCTGCCAGCATGGTTCCATTCTCCGCCACCATGCAGTGGCCTCCGAACACCATGTCCGTGGTGGACTCGCCCACCCCAGCAGAGCAATACACGTAGGCGGCCAGGCAGCGTGCGGATTGCTGACGCACCAGATCGCGCCGGTACTCCGCCTTGCCCACCAGCTCGTTGCTCGCGGACGGGTTCGCGATGATTGTCGCGCCGGCCAATGCACGGGCGCCGCTTGGGGGAATGGGTGCCCACAGGTCCTCGCAAAGCTCCACGCAGAAGCAGAAATCGGGGTGATCCGCGTCCCGGAAAAGCATGTCGCAGCCCACAGGCACGTCACACTGCCCGGCCACTGTCGTTGTCACTGGGGTGAGAGATGAGCCCGAACTGAACCAGCGCGGCTCGTAGTACTCGTTGCTTCCAGGCAGAAAAATCTTTGGCACTACGCCCAGGATATTGCCTCGCTGCACAACCGCTGC
>JAGLDW010001398.1 GCA_023145395.1 Lentisphaeria bacterium
TCGTAATTATTTAACATGCCCTTAGACCAACATCAAAAGCCTTATCATGCAAACAATTCAAACAAAGACCATTTCTCGGATTCGTTCTATTTCTTGGATCTTTTGCCCAAGGAATAATATGACTTGCAACAAGAAGTTCGGGGATTTGTAATCCAGTTATGCAACAGGCCTCATATGAAGCAAGAACTGTTTTTCGGAAAAATGACTGATTAACCCGAGCTTTTATAACGGTTTCTCTTGTTTTTCCTTCAGGTATATCTATTGATTCTCCATTGATGGAAGATTCACTGCATTCTCCACAAGATGAAACCTCACTTCTAAAAGCCATTTCATCCCAATTCTCGAAGAAATCACTCCATACTTCCTTGTCTAGTTTGCTGACATTTGAAGCTCCTTTACGAGGAAGTGACGGGTCAATACTGGCAAAATTGGCAAGTTTGTAACTTACTGACCCCGGAGAACGCTCTAATCGATTTGCCAAGGAAATTATATCTGGATTTCTAACATGGATTCTACCAAACGGTGTTTTACAGTACAAGTTTATTGCTAGAATTAACTCTCTTCTTGTCCAGCGCTTTCTTGGTGCCTTATTCATACTATTTTCTCCCACTTATCAAAGAAACTTCATACCATTCGTTTATATGTGCTCTCTTGAAGTTCTCCTTCAGCTGTTCTGCGGTAACATCTATAGTCGGCATCTCTGATGTCACTTGTAGGTGCTGTATTTCGTGCCAGATGTGATCGTCTTCTGTCCATACATCTGACTGCAAATCGAGTAATCCAACTTTGGATGGGATGAAAAAGGTCTTATCTTTCATAAATGGAACCAATTGCTCAATGGACAGAATACCTTCACCAATTACATCATCAAAGTTCTTATAGTTACAAGCATCACGATATAGATAACTGACTCGTGTATTCATTTAAAAGTCTCCCAGTAGCATATTTTAACTGCCAGCCATGTTCCCAGCGGTCTGAGTCCATCGTGTGTCAGCCAGTGCAAGAACTTGCCGGACTTGCCCTATTGCGCATCCGAAGACCGGACTTTCGGTGACCATGATGGCAACCCAGCAAGGCTTCCTCGCATCTGCTGGAGATCTGATCCGCCGCAACCAGCGCGACCAAACCTTCCCTCGGCTTGCCACGATCACATATTGAGAATCTACACAGGGCAGGCAACTGCGCAAACTCCCAGTGTCACAACACGGTTGTGATTCTTTGCTATGCGTCCCCATTCCAACAGGGCGAGGACGGAGAACACCCCAATTCTGAACCAACCGCGGACGGTCTCGTGGTCAGGGCTGTGGAAAAACGCTGAATGCTGAACGCTGAAGAGCAGGAATCACCACGAAGACGCGAAGGACACGAAGATCAAACCAAGGAAGAAAGGAAGCTGGGATAACTGACACCGGTCTAATCCCTATCCGAAATGTCCCATCCTGTTCATCCTGTCGATCCTGTCAGTTTTCTTCTTCTTCAGACTCCGACCAAGTTCTTGTCTCTGTGCTCTCTGTGGCAGAAAAAGAATGCAGGGTTCGCAGTCACATCCTGGACGGGTTTTCCGGGTATCGTGCTCCGCGCCAGCGGCGACCACCGTTTTCGGGCACGGAGAGCCGGGTGCTTCGCCCGGCGCGTGCCCGGAAACAGCGTAAAGTGGGGTCCGGGGAGTGCACAGTTGCCGTTCGCTATCGCTCACTGCTGCCCAAGGCGGCAGCCCGTGCCCTTCGGGCGCTCCCGGCGGGGTTCGGGGCAGCGCCCTGATTCCTGAAGCAGTGTATGGTATGGCTTGGCATCACACCGAGGAACACGCTATGAATTTCTCTCCTTCCATCTACGAACACTGTGCGCAGCTTCTTGGGCGACGCCCGTGGGAAGTGGCGCGGGATGGCGGGCTTTTGTTCGAGGCCCAGGCGCTAGCCTACCGCCGCTACCAGCACACGCCCGTGGTGGTCGGAGTGGACATCTACAACTTGGAGGCAGAGGCCTATGGTGCACGCATCGACGAACCAGAGGGAAATGGCATCCCCGCCATCGTCGAACATCCATTGCACAGCTTTGACGCCATCCTGCAACTTGCACCGTTCACAGCCGACGCGGAGCGCATTCCCCTCGTTCTAGACGCAGCACGCCGTCTGGTCCAGGCTTTTCCGTCCGCAGATGTTCGCGTGCCTGTGGCAGGCCCTTTCTCCGTCGCCATCAATCTTATGGGATTCGATGCTCTACTCGTGGGCTGTGTGCTCGAACCCGACGCCGTCCGCGCCGCGCTCATGCACTTGGCAGTCGGACAACTCTCCTTCTGTGAAATGATTTCCAAAGCGGGCCTGGACATTGCTTTCTTCGAGTCTGCAGCCACACCTCCCTTGCTCTCCCCCGAACTATTCGAAACCATCGAATTGCCCGCACTTCAGGCCGTGATCTCCGGCGCGGAAAGCATTGTGGGACACCCAGTGCCCTGCGTCATGGGCGGAGACACCACGCCGATCCTACAGGCAATTCTCAGCACGGGAACCGGCTACGTCATCTGCCCAGCCAAGGGAGAGACTGATCAGGGCGCCTTTCTCAAACACATGGAAAGTCATCCCGATGTGATGGTGCGTGTGAACATGGCGCCAGAGATCACTGCCCGCGGCCACTGGCCCGACATTCAGGAGGAAATCGAGCGCATCCACGCTCTCGTCGGCAACCGAGAAAATGTCTGTCTGGGCACGGGTGCCCTGCCCTTCGAGACCCGACCGGAGACCATCGATCGCATCCGCGATTTCGCTGCCACGCTGTAGTAGCATCCGAGGCAAGACCGCATCTGCCGAGCTAGCACATTCGGCTGGCAGGCTGGGGCGTTAACGCTAAGGATGCAAAGGCGCAGGGGAATGACCAGACTGACTGGGGATAGCGTATATGTGGCGCTGCCCAAAACCCCGCCGGGGAGTCGCAACTCCCCGGACCCCACATCAAGCTTTGGCGGACGCGCCGGGCAAGGCACCCGGCTCTCCGTCCGCCAAAAGCGGTGGCCCTCGCTGGCGCGACGGTGGATGCCCCACTCTCCGATGAGAACGAGACGATGGAACTTGGGAGGCATCTTCTACGCAGAAGACACAAGGCAAGTAGGTTTGCTGGCCCCGGCGGACCAGCTTGTCCCAGAGCTCACACGCAGGTGCCTGACACCGCGCAAGTTGAACGTGCGCAGAAACCGAGACTTTAACCACGGATGGGCACGGATGGGCACGGATAAAAAAGAGAGACACAGGACATAGGCAGGTAGGGTGGATTTATGGCATTTCGCATGTGTCTACTTCTTGGCCTGGTCTTCATCCGTGTGCAGGCGGGAGTTCTGGTGTCCAGGTCTAATGGTGCTAGGGGGTTTGCATCTTTCCTGTTCCCATTCGAGGTTATTCGTGTTCATTCGTGGTTGTTTTTCGTCGTTGCCTGGCGCAGTTCGCGGTTGTCTCGTTGTCGGAACCTTCTCGCGCGGCCGCTCGAACGGACTATGTTCTAGCTGATCCTTAGCACCAACCCCTGAACACACGCGCCATGAAAAACGTCGTCGATTTTCTACAGAACAAATTCGAGCGCCAGATCATGGCGCATCAGGCGTTGCCTGCGGAGCCGGGGTTGTTCGCCCCTTTTCCCGACGCTCTCAACGAGCCATTGCGGAACGTCCTGCGCATGCAGGGAATCGACTCGCTCTACTCCCATCAGAGCGAGGCTTTCGACCACATCGCCGCCGGAAGGGACACGGTTCTCGTCTCCCGCACGGCCAGCGGCAAGACACTCTCCTTTCTCCTGCCCATTCTCAACGACTACATGGCGTGCAAGGCACCCTTCAGCGTGCTTCTTCTCTACCCGACGAAGGCACTTTCCCGGGATCAGGAGAACACCCTCGGGAAGCTCATGAAGATCGCCGCCAAGTCGCAGAAACTCGGCACGTTCGATGGGGACACGCCCCGCGAGGAACGGCAGAACATCCAGCGCATGGCCGATTTCGTCATCACCAATCCCGACATGCTGCACGCGGGCATTCTGCCGAACCACAACCGTCGCTGGAAGGCCTTCCTCAGTCGACTCAAGTACATTGTGGTGGATGAAGTGCATAGCTACCGGGGCGCCTTCGGCTCCCACGTGGCCAACGTCTTCCGCCGTCTGCTGCGCATCTGCGACATCCATGGCAGCAGTCCAACATTCGTCTGCTCCAGCGCCACAGTCGGCAATCCGGGCGAGCATGTCGAAGCGCTCTTTGGCCGTCCGTTCGTCATCCTGGACCGCGATGGCGCGCCCCGTCCGCAGCGCGACCTCTATTTCGTCAATCCCCCGCTTGTGCAGAGCCAGGGCGCCGCGCTCTATCGCAAGGGGACCGGCTCGATTTCCATCCCGCTCCTCCGCAAGGCCGCCCAGGAGAACGTGCGCACCATCTGCTTCTGCCGTGCCCGCCAGCAAGTGGAGCGACTCTACCGAGCCGTCACCGATGGCCGCTATGCCTACCTGCGCGACAAGATCAAGCCGTACCGCGGCGGTCTGCTGCCCAGCGAGCGACGCCAGCTCGAGCGCGACCTCTTTGAAGGCCGCATCAACACCATCATCACCACCAACGCGTTGGAGCTGGGCATCGACATCGGCGACCTCGACCTCTGTGTGTTGTCCGGTCACCCGGGCACCATCGCCAGCTTCTGGCAGCAGGCGGGGCGTGTCGGACGCAAGGGCAGCAACGCCGTCATCGTCTACATCGCCAAGGATGCACCCGTGGACCAGTACTTGGTCAACCACCCGGAGTTCGTCACCAGTACGCCCATCGAGCAAGCTTGGCTGAACGCGGACAACCCCTACATCGTCCTGCAGCACCTGCCATGCGCGGCCTACGAACATCCCCTGCGTCCGGAGGAGCCGCTCTTCACCGGCGCTGCCTTCGACGTGGCTGTGAGCGTGCTCGCCGAGGATGGCACTCTCACCCCCTACCACGACTGCCACCGCTACACGCTCAGCGACTACCCAGCCAAGGGGGTCAACCTGCGCGGCATGACGGACTACAACGTGGAGATCGTCCATG
>JAGLDW010001399.1 GCA_023145395.1 Lentisphaeria bacterium
CGGACAACCCCTACATCGTCCTGCAACACCTGCCATGCGCGGCCTACGAACACCCGCTGCGTCCGGAGGAGCCACTCTTCACCGGCGTTGCCTTCGACGTGGCTGTGAGCGTGCTTGCCGAGGATGGCACTCTCACCCCCTACCACGACTGCCACCGCTACACGCTCAGCGACTACCCAGCCAAGGGGGTCAACCTGCGCGGCATGACTGACTACAACGTGGAGATCGTCCATGATGGGGTAGTGATCGGCGAGATCGACCCCATCGGCGCGCGCGGCACTCTCTACAAGGACGCCATCTACCAGCACCTGGGCAAACGCTACATGTCCGTGGATCTCGACCTCGAGAAAAAGCTCTGCCAAGTCGAGACGGTCCAGGTGGACTACTACACCGAAGCCGTGTGGGAGAACCGCATCGTCATGACCGAGGAACTAGAGGACAAAGCACTTCAGGACGCACCCCTCAAGTTTGGCTATGTCCATGTCAACAAGCAGCCGAAACTCTACAAGAAGATTCGCGAGCGAACCTACGAGAATGTTGGCTACGGCCCCATTACGCTCGACGCCTTCGAGTACGACACCACGGGGCTCTCGCTGCTGCCGCCCCGGGACTGGGGACAGGCCGCCGACCAAGTCGACAAGCGATACCTGGGCGCCGCGCTGTTCGGCCTCAGCTACCTGCTCCGCCGCACGGCCACCAGCCTATGCATGGCCGATGTCGCCGACATCGAGACGGATGTGTCGCTGCACGAAGAGGAACACCTCAGCTACAAAAGCTCCCTCTATCTCTACGACCAGCACGAGGGCGGCGTCGGCTATACGGAGAAGATCTACGAGAGAATCGACGACGCGCTCGCGCTCTGCCGCGCGGTGATCGACGCCTGTCCATGCCGGCATGGATGCCCCGCTTGCGTCCCTCCCCTGCCCCCGGGCGTTGAGAGTGAAGAAATGGAGCAGCTTCTGGTCGAATCCAACGCGGCCGTCGCCTGCACGGTCAGCTTGCTGACTGCTCTCATCGATGGTGTGGTCGCGCTCCCCGAAATCGTGGTCCTGCGCGAACACCGCACGCAAGCAGTGCAGGCGCCGGGCGAGGACGAGGAGACTCTTCGACTCACCCAACGACTCAACCACGCGGCGAAAATCCTTCGTCGAAAACGCGAACGTGAACACTAAGGGTGCACGCGGAAATAACTT
>JAGLDW010000014.1 GCA_023145395.1 Lentisphaeria bacterium
TGGGCGAGTTTTTTCAGGTTGAGCAAATCGGGACTGGAGGCCTCCCCGGTCTTCAGGTCCATCCACGCATCGTCCGTGGGCGGTCCCTGCATCAGGATCAAAAAGGCAAAGCCGTACTTTTCTCGCCAGTTCTCGTCCCGGATGCGCGCGAGCTCTCTGGACATGTGATTCATATCCAGAGAAACCAGCCCATATTCGTCTACGCTGAGGTCCATGGTGGGATTGTTTACCCGTCCAGAACAGAAGTCAAGAACGGCTGTTTATGGGTCTATTGTTTTCGTCGAAGCGCCAAGAGTAAGCCGAGGAACAAGAGGGCCAAAGAGCCGCCAGGGGCCGAGTTGCTATGACAGGCGCAGCCGCCGGAGATGACGAGTTCTTCGCCGGCGTCCACGCCGGAGCCCGCATCCTCACCAGAACCCGCGTCCTCGCCGGAACCCGCGTCCGTGCCGGCGTCGGGTGATGCCGTGCAGTCCTCGTGTTCGTCGGTCTGCCCGTCGCAGTCGTTGTCTAAGTCATCGCAGAGCGTTTCGTCGACTTCGTAGTCGGTGCCGTAGTCGCAGGCACTCCAGCCGGAGGCCCCGTTGCAGGTCGGGCTCGCCCCGGCGCAAACACCGAGGTCCAGGTCACAGGCGGGCGGTGTCAGATTGTCGTCGGGTTCGCCATCGCAGTCGTCGTCCAAGCCGTTGCAGGACTCTGTGCTCGGCAGCACGCCGGAACATTCGCTCCAGTTGCCGGCGGCGTCGCAAAGCTGCTCGCCGACCGTGCATTCGCCTTCGTCGGTTGAGCAGGCCACGGTGTCGCCTTCCGTGCAGCAGCCGGCCAGGCCTTCGTCCACCGAGCCGTCGCAGTCGTTGTCCAGATCGTCGCAAAGGGTCTCTGTGCCATCTTCGTAGTTGCTGCCATAGTCGCACCCCCCCCAGCCGGAGGCACCCTCGCAGGGCTGGGTGGTGCCCGCGCAAACGCCCATTTGTAGTGAGCAATCCGGGGCGGTGAGGCCGTTGTCCGCGGAACCGTCGCAGTCGTTGTCGAGGCCGTCGCAGTCGCTTTCCGTCGCCTGGTAGTCTGAGCCGTAGTCTGCCGCCGTACAGGCGGAAAAGCCGGAGGCCCCGTTGCAGGGCTGGCTGCTGCCCTGGCAAACCCCGTCCTGCATGGGGCAGTCGGGGCTGTCCAGGTTTTCGTCGATCGAGCCGTCGCAGTCGTTGTCAAAGCCGTCGCAAAGCGTCGTGCCGTCTTCCGTGTCGGGTGGGCAGTCCGTGTCGAAGCAGTCGGTCAAGCCGTCGGCGTCGTCGTCAATCAGGTTGGAGCAGATCTCGGAAGGCACCACGTAGCTGACTTCCGTGGACCAGGTGCTTTCGTTGTTGGCCAGGTCAATGGCTTTGACCGAGAAAACATAGGTTTCGCCGCCCTGCAGGTTGTCGATTTGGCCCTGGGTGATGCTGGAACCCACCGACATGCCGCCCGTGTAATCGCCCGGAGGCTGGATGCCGTAGCCGATCTCGTAACCTCGCAGGTGCTCGGTCTGGCCGCTGGTGTCTAAGGTCACCGGATCCCATTCCAGGATCACCGACTGGGCGTCTGCCGCCGCGGGCAAGAGCCAAATGACCAAGAAAAGAGGCAATAGGATTCGAGCTTTGATCATATGTGGATCCTCTTTGGTTTCAGAAGGCCGTATTGTATCAGAATTCAGCCGAGAAGACAGAACCTTGGACTCTTGCCATGAAGCTCGAGACCGTGTTCAATAGGCTTGTCGACATTTAACCGAGAGGAAATCCCATGAAGAATCTGTTTGCTTTGAGTTTGATGGCTGTTTTCAGTTTTGGATTGCTTGCTTGTGGCGATGACTACAACGAAGAGACGGACCCCTGCCTGGACGTGGCCGGCCACTGTGGTGAGGAGGCTGCCGGCAGCCAGCGCTGCAATGCGGACAATACGGGTATCGAGACCTGTCAATTGTCCGGTGGCGAGCCGGCTTGTTTTGTCTGGACCAGCACGGATCCCTGCACCGGCAGCAGCACCTGTCGAGACGGGCAATGTGAGCCCTTCTGCGACGACGCCTGCGAGCTGAACGAAACCCAATGCCTGCTCACGGTCATTCAAACCTGCGTGATGGGGGCCGATGCTTGCACCGAATGGCAAAGCGGCATCGACTGCGGCGACAGCGAACAGCTTTGTGACGACGCAGCCGAGCCGGCCCTTTGTGCGGACGACTGCGAAAATCTTTGCGAGCTGAACGCCGCGCAATGCAACGGCACGGCCATCGAAGACTGCGTGGTCGGCGCTTCCGGTTGCACCATGTGGCAAGAGCGCACGGACTGCGCGGACAATTCGCAAGCATGCGAAGAAGCGGACGGCGGCCCGATCTGCTACACGCCTTGCGAGAACGACTGCACCGAAAACGAGACCCAGTGCTCGGGCACAACCAAACAAACCTGCGTCCTGGGCGGCAACAATTGCACGAGCTGGGTGGACGGCGACGACTGTGATGATTTGGTCACGGGCGATCTTTGCAATGACGACGCCGAGCCGGCGGTTTGCTACACGCCATGCGTCAACGACTGCACCGAGGGCTTGACCCAATGTGTCGGAACAGTCAAGCAAGCCTGCGTCCTGGGCGGTAACAACTGCACGAGCTGGGTGGACGG